>JABWBJ010000195.1 GCA_013360595.1 Gemmatimonadaceae bacterium
ACCCGAGCCGCCGGAGCGCCCGCTCCCGGCGCGCGTCTGCGACACGCCGATCTCGGAGGCCGCGATCATGGGCGCCGCGGTCGGCGCCGCGATGTGCGGCACGCGGCCGGTGGTCGAGACCCGCTATCTCGACTTCACGCTCTGCGCCGCCGACGAGCTCGTGAACCAGGCGGCGAAGGCGCGTTACATGTTCGGCGGGCAGGCGCGCGTGCCCATCGTCGTGCGCCAGCCGACCGGCCTCTGGATGAACTGCGCCGCGCAGCATTCGCAGTCGCTCGAGGCATGGTGGGCGCACATGCCCGGCCTCGTGGTGCTCGCGCCGGCCACACCGGCCGACAGCTACGCGATGATCAAGGCCGCGATTCGTGCCGACGATCCCGTGATCCTGCTCGAGCACAAGGAGTTGTGGGGCGTCGCCGGCGAGGTGGAGCAGGCCTTCGCGCGCGCGGGGCGCTTCGTGCTCAGCAACGCGAAGAACCACCGGATGGACCCCGATGTGCCCCTCGTGATCCCCGAGGTCAACGCGCCGCACCTGGGTCTGCTGGACCGGCAGCGCGAGCAGCGGGCCTGGACCGGCGGGATCGTCACCAACGCCAACTGCGCGGCCACGGTGGCCGCGGTGGCCATGGCGCCGCTGCACGAAGCCTTCGGGATCGACCGGGCGATGGTCTTCACCATGCAGGCGGTCTCGGGGGCCGGATACCCGGGCGTCCCGTCGCTCGACATTCTCGGCAACGTGATCCCGTACATCAGCGAGGAAGAAGCCAAGGTCGAGCGCGAGCTGGACAAGATGCTCGGGCGGTTCGACGGCCGGGCGATTGCGCCGGCGGGTGTGGCGGTGAGCGCGCACACGAACCGCGTTCCCGCCGAGCATGGCCACATGGTCTGCCTCTCGCTTGGCTTCCGGCGGCGCGTCACGCCTGACGAGGCCCTCGCCGCCATGGACGCCTGGCGCGGCCACCCCGAAGCGCTGGGCCTGCCGAGTTCGCCGGACCGGGCGCTGGTGGTGACCCGCGAACCCGACCGCCCGCAGACTCGCCGCGACGTCGGCGCCGGAAGCGGAATGACGGTCACGGCGGGACGCGTCCGGCCCGATCCTCTCTTCGATCTCCGGCTGGTCGCGCTCGGGCACAATACGATTCGCGGGGCGGCCGGCGGGTCGATCCTCAACGCGGAGCTCCTCGCCAGGCACGGGCTCCTGCCGGCGGCATGATCGTCGCCAAGTTCGGCGGCACGTCCGTGGGGAGTGCCGCGGCGATCGACCGGGCCGCGCGCATCGTCGCCGCCCGGGTTGCACGACAGCCCCTGGTCGTCGTGTCGGCGCTGGCCGGCACGACCAACGCGCTGATCGCCCTCGCGGAGCAGGCCGCGTCGGGCCAGCTGATCCTGGCGATTCGCGGCGTCGAGGCGCTGCGTGAACGGCACCTCGACGTCGCCCACCAGCTGCTCGGCCAGGCCGGCGACGTCAACGACGTGATCGGCGAACTCTCGGCGACGTTCGACGAGCTCGCCGCGCTGGCGGAGGCGCTTTCCGTCCTCGGCCACGCGACCCCGCGCAGCCTGGACGCGATCGCCGCCAAGGGCGAACTCCTGTCGTCGACGCTCGTGGTCGCCGCGTTCCGCGCCCGGGGCATTCCCGCGTCATACGTCGACCCCGGCGCCGTCATGGTCACCAGCGACCAGTTCGGCAAGGCGGAACCGCGGACCGAGCGGATCGCCGAGCGGGCCGGCCAGGTCATCAGGCCGTTGCTGAACCAGGGGCTCGTTCCCGTGGTCGGCGGTTTTGTCGGGGCCACCGAACAGGGAGTCGTGACGACCCTCGGCCGCGGCGGGTCCGACTACAGTGCCTCGCTGTTCGGGGCTGCGCTCGGCGCCGAGTCCATCGAAATCTGGACCGACGTCGACGGCATGCTCACCGCCGATCCGCGCGTGGTGCCGGAGGCGCGGTTGATCGAACGGATCCGGTTCGACGAAGCCAGTGAGCTCGCCTCCTTTGGCGCCAAGGTGCTGCACCCGAGCACCATCGCGCCCGCCGTCCGCCTCGGGATCCCCGTCTCCGTCCTCAACGCGCAGCGCCCCGAGGGGCGGGGAACGCTCATCGCGTTCGATGCCCCGAAGCGGCCGGTCACCGCCATCGCCGGCAAGCAGGGGGTCACCGTCGTGAAGGTGCGCTCGCCGCGAATGCTGCTGGCGCACGGCTTCCTGGCGCGCATCTTCGAGATCTTCGACCGCCACCGCACGTCGGTCGATGTCGTCGCGACCTCAGAGATCAGCGTGAGTCTCACCGTGGACGATGCCCGGCACCTGGATTCGCTGGTGGTCGACCTGTCCGAACTGGGCGACGTCGCGGTCGAGCGGAATCGGGGCATCGTGGCCCTGGTCGGCGCCGGGCTGGGCGCCGACAGCGCCGCGATGGCCCGCGCCCTCGGGGCGCTCGAAGGAACCGCCGTCCACATGCTGTCGCTCAGCGCCAGCGGCATCAACCTCACCATGCTGGTGGACGCCGACCACGTCGCGCCGGCGATGCGGCAGCTCCACGCGGCATTCTTCCCGGAGCCGGCATGAGGATCGCGATCATCGGCGACGGGAAGATGGGGCAGGCGGTCGCGGCGGCAGCTGAGGCTCGCGGGCACGTCGTGACCGCCATGCTCGGGATCGCCGGCAACGAGATGGGACGAGGGGTGAGTGCGGAACGACTCGGCCACCCTGACGTTGCCGTGGAGTTCACCGAGCCGGCCTCGGCCGCGGACAACGTGCTGGCGTGTCTGCGCGCCGCGGTGCCCGTGGTTGTCGGCACGACCGGATGGTACCAGCGCCTCGAGGAGGTGAGCGGCGAGGCGCGGCGGCTCAACGGCGCGCTCTTCTGGTCTCCCAATTTCTCGATCGGCGTCGCCGTGCTCGGCGCGGCCGTGACCGCTGCGCTTCGGGCGGTTCGCGGCTTTGGCGGATTCGACGTTCACCTGGTGGAAACGCACCACGCGGCGAAGAAGGACCGGCCGTCCGGCACGGCCGCGGCGCTCGCCGGCGCCGGGGAGGAGGCGCTCGGGCGTGGGATTCCGGTCTCGAGCCTTCGCGTCGGTCACGTGCCCGGAACCCATGAGTTCGTCATCGACGCCGCCTTTGAGCAGGTGCGGCTGGTCCACGAGGCGCGTGACCGGCGCGTCTTCGCCGACGGTGCGCTCACGGCGGCGGCGTGGTTGCCCGGACGGAAGGGAGTGTACACGATGAAGGATCTGCTCGCCGACATGGAGACGGCGCGATGAACGGAAGAAACCTGTCGGGTTGCGGAACGGCGCTCGTGACGCCGTTCAGGAAGGACGGCGCCGTCGACGAGCCGGCGCTCCGGCGCCTTGTCGAGTGGCAGATCGCCGAAGGCGTGCACTTCGTGGTGCCCTGCGGCTCCACCGGCGAGGCGGCCACGATGACCCCGGCCGAGCACCGGCGCGTCGTGGAGATCACCGTCGAGGTGGCGGCCGGCCGCGTGCCGGTCGTCGCCGGCGCCGGTTCGAACGACACGGCGAAGGCCATTGCGCTGTCGCTCGAGATGAAGGCGGCGGGGGCCACGCACCTCCTGCATGTGTCGCCGATGTACAACAAGCCGCCCCAGCGCGGTATCGTCGCGCACTTCCGCGCCATCGCCGACGCCGTGGACCTGCCGATCGTGATCTACAACGTCCCCGGGCGCACGGGGAGCAACATCGAGGCGCGGACGGCGATCGAGCTGGCCAAGTGCGCCAACATCGTCGCCATCAAGGAGGCGTCGGGGAACCTCGGCCAGATCGCGGACGTGATTCGCGACCGCCCCCCCGATTTCGCCGTGCTGTCCGGCGACGATGCCCTGACCCTCCCCGTGATGGCGCTGGGCGGCGAGGGCGTGATCTCCGTGACCAGCAATGTCACCCCGCGCCTCATGGCCCAACTCACCGACGCCTGCGCGGCGCTCGATCTGCCGGCCGCCCGCGCGCTCCATCGGCGGCTCATGCCATGGATGGCAGCGGCCTTCGTGGAACCGAACCCGATCCCGGCCAAGGCGGGCCTGGCGATGCTGGGCATGATCGAGAACGTGCTGCGCCTTCCCCTCGTGCCCTTGAGCGACGCCAATCAGTCCGTGGTTCGCGCGTCGCTCGTGGCCGCCGGCGTCGAAGGCCTGTGATGACGGACATCCACGCGGACGCCGCGAGTACCCCTGACGTGACGGCCCTGGCGCAGCGTGTCGAAACGCTGTCCGCCGCGCCGCCGGGAAGCGCCCTGCCACCGGATGCCCGCGCGGTCGTCGCGGAGCTCCTCGACCTGCTCGAACGCGGAGCAGTGCGCGCGGCGTCCAGGGATGCCGAGGGCACGTGGCGCGCCGTCCCCTGGATAAAGCGCGGGATCCTCCTCGCGTTTCGCGCCGGTGCGGTCGTCGAGATGTCGGATCGCGGGAGCCTGCTTGGCTTCTTCGACAAGGACACCATCCCGCCACGCCGGTTTCTCCCCGACCAGGGCGTCCGCGTGGTTCCCGGTGGTTCGTCGATCCGCCGCGGGGCCCATGTGGCGCCCGGGGTCGTGTGCATGCCGCCCATGTTTGTGAACGTCGGCGCCTGGATCGGGCAGGGGACGATGATCGACTCGCACGCCCTCGTCGGCTCGTGCGCGCAGATCGGAGAGCGCGTGCACTTGAGCGCCGCGGCGCAGGTGGGCGGCGTGCTGGAGCCGGTCAACGCGGCGCCGGTGATCATCGAGGACGATGTCGTCGTCGGGGGCAACTGCGGCGTCTACGAAGGCACCGTCGTGCGGCGCCGGGCGGTGCTCGCGGCCGGGACGATCCTCACGCGCGGGACCCCGGTGTACGACCTGGTCCGGGAGCGCATCCTGCGGGCATCCGCCGAGGCTCCGCTCGAGATCCCGGAGGGTGCGGTCGTCGTCGCGGGCGCGCGCGCCGTGGGTGGCGACTGGGGACGGTCGCAGGGCCTGTCCCTGCAGACGCCGGTGATCGTGAAGTATCGTGACGAGCGCACGGACCTCTCGACGGCGCTCGAAGCGTGGCTCCGGTGACGGCGTCGCGGATTCGGCTCGTGGTCCGGGGCGACCTGCGGGTCCCGGGCGACAAATCCGTCTCGCACCGCGCGCTGATGTTCAGCGCCCTGGCCGAGGGACGGTCGGTCATTCGCGGGCTCCTGCAGTCGGCGGACACCGAGTCCACGGCGGGGGCGCTGCGGGCGTTAGGCTGGGAAGTGCCCGCGCTGGCGGACGCGGTCGTGATGCAGGGCCGGGGGTTGTCCCACCGG
>JABWBJ010000196.1 GCA_013360595.1 Gemmatimonadaceae bacterium
GCCGCGGCGCTCGTCGCACTGGTTCTGTTCGCACCCCGCGGCGCCGTGGGCGCCGAACCGGCGCCGTGGCGGGCGGCGTTCTCGCGTCCGGCGCTGACCGGAGCGATGGATACGGCGGTGGGACCGGCGGGAGCGAGGCGTCGTGTCGTGTTCGTGAGACGGGAGCTCGACGGCGCGCCGGGCGTTGGCCTTGCGAACGCCGGCGTCTTCATGGTGCGGCTGTCGGTCGACAGCGGCCGCTGAGGTCCGCGCCGTCGATCCGGAAGCGGCAGGGGTCCGCCGCTGGTGCCATCGTGAGCCCGGGTGCGAGATTCCGGGTCACCTCTCTCTCTCTCTCTCTCTCTCTCCGAGACACCCACATGAACCGGCGCGATTTCTCGCTCCGCCTCGCCGGCGCGGTCGGGGCCCTGTCGCTCGGCGGCCTCCCGCCCGCGGCCGCGCACGCGCGCGGGCGGCCACAGCGTCCGTCCGTCATGGTGGATGGGGATCGCATCAACCGGCACCTGATGGAGCTGGCGGAGTTCGGCAGGAACCCCTATGGGGGCGTGAGCCGCGTTGCCTACACGGAATTCGACCGGCAGGGGCGCGAGTACGTGATGGGCCTGATGCGGGAGGCCGGCCTGGAGGTCTCGATCGATGTCGCCGGCAACATCATCGGGAAACGCGCGGGCTCGAGCCCGGCGCTCAGCCCGATTCTGTTCGGGTCGCACATCGACTCGGTGCCTGACGGGGGCAACTACGATGGCGATGTCGGCGTCCTGTCATCGATCGAAGTCGCCCGGACGCTCCGTGCCCGGGGGCACGTGACGCGGCACCCCATCGAGGTCATCGTCTTCCAGAACGAGGAAGGCGGGACCATTGGCAGCCGCGCCTTCGTCGGGCATCTGCCGGACAAGGATCTCGACCTGGTGGCGCGCAGCGGCAAGACGCTTCGGGACGGGATCCGGTTTCTCGGCGGTGATCCCTCGCGGCTCTCGACGCTGCACTGGAAGACGGGGGACTACACGGCCTACGTCGAGCTGCACATCGAACAGGGCGGGACGCTGGACGCCGAGCGGCTCGATATCGGTGTGGTGGAAGGGATCGTGGGGATCGGCTGGTGGGACGTCACGATCGACGGCTTCGGCAATCATGCCGGCACGACCCCGATGGACAAGCGGCGCGATGCGCTGCTGGCGGCGGCGAAGTACGTGCAGATGGTGAATCGCGTCGTCACGGCCGAACCCGGACGGCAAGTGGGCACGGTCGGGAAGATCCAGGCCTTCCCCGGCGCGCCCAACGTGATCCCGGGCCAGGTGCAGACCACGCTGGAGATCCGCGATCTCGACAAATCGAAGATCGTCCGGCTGGCGCAGCAGGTGATGGACGAGGCGCGGAAGATCGGCGCCGAGAACGGCACCACCTTCACGTTCAGGGAGACCTACCTGAGCGAGCCGGCGATGATGAACCCGGCCGTGCAGAAGGTGATCGAGGCGTCGGCGACGTCGCTCGGGCTGTCCACGAAGTACCTGCCGAGCGGCGCCGGGCACGATGCGCAGTACATGGCGCAGATCATGCCGACGGGGATGATCTTCTGTCCCAGCGTCGGCGGGATCAGCCACTCGCCGAAGGAGTTCACGAAGCCGCAGGACGTGGTGAACGGCGCCAACGTGCTGTTGCAGACCGTGCTGGCGCTGGATGCGAAGTAGAGCGTCGAGCGCCGAGCGCCGAGGGAGTCAGTGAACCGGGGAGCGGCGTTCATCCGGCGCCTGGCGCTTGGCGCTGGGCGCTTGTGCGGGCTCGCGCCGCTGCTCGTCATTGCGTCCGCCGTGCATGCCCAGGGACCAACGCCGGCGACCGGCCTCCTCGTCCGTTCGACGCCGGCCGGGAACATCGCGCGCGCGCTGCGGATCGAGCGCCCGCCGGTGCTGGATGGCCGCGACGACGACGATGCCTGGCGCGACGCGCTGGTCCTGGAGGAGTTCCGGCAGGTCGAGCCCGCCGAGGCGGGGGAGCCGGCCTTTCCGACGACGGTGCGGGTCGTCTATGACGAACGCTTCCTGTATGTGTTCGTGCGGGCGCATGATCCGCACCCCGACAGCATCGCGGCGCGCCTGAGCCGTCGCGACGTCGGGACGAACTCGGACCAGATCGGTCTTGTGATCGATGCCTATCGCGACCGGCGCACCGGGGTGCTGCTGGCGGTGAACCCGGCCGGCGTGCGGTTCGACGCGGCGGCGTTCCAGGACAATCAGACCGACGCGGCCTGGGACGGCGTCTGGGACGTGGAAACCCGCGTCGATGCCGGCGGATGGAGCGCGGAGTTCCGGGTGCCGTTCAGCCAGCTGCGCTTCAACGACCAGCCCGAGCACACCTTCGGCTTCGGCGTCTGGCGCGACGTCGCCCGGCGGAACCAGCGTGACGCGTGGCCGCCGACGTACCGGTCCTCTCGTCAGGCGCTCATCTCGCAGATGGGGACGCTCGAGGGGCTGGTCGGGATCCGGCGATCCTCGCGGCTGGAACTGCTGCCCTTCGTCACGACGTCGAACCTGACCGAGCGGCGCGGCGCTGACTGGGCGCACCCGCAGAAGGCGGCGATGGGGCTCGACCTCAAATACGGCATCAAGGAGAACCTCACCCTCGACGCGACCGTGAATCCGGACTTCGGTCAGGTCGAGGCGGATCCGGCCGTCCTCAATCTGACCGCCTTCGAGGTTCGCTTCGAGGAACGGCGCCCGTTCTTCCAGGAAGGCGCCGGCATGTTCCGATGCCAGCCCTGCCAGGGCATCTTCTATCCGCGCCGGATCGGACGGACGCCGCAGCTCCGGTCCCGGCCCGGCGATCCGCTGTTCACCACGATCCTCGGCGCCGGGAAGCTGACCGGGCGCCTCGCCGGCGGGGTCAATCTGGGCATCATCGACGCGGTGACTCAGCGCGAGGTGGGCGTCACCGGGAAGACGGTCGAACCGCAGACCAATTACTTCGTCGGCCGCGCGGCGAAGGATCTGCGCGGCGGCAGTACGTCGATCGGCCTCGTCACGACCGCCGTGAACCGATCGCTCGACGACGACACGCGCGACTTCCTGCGCCGGGCGTCGTTCATGGCGGTGGTGGAGGGCTTCCATCGGTTCGCCGACGACAAGTATGAGCTGTCGGCCTACACGGGCCGGAGCGTCGTCTGGGGCTCCGAGAAGGCCATTGCGCTCACGCAGCGGAGCCCGGTCCACCTGCACCAGCGCCCGGACGGGGACGTGCCGTTCGATTCAACGCGCACGAGCCTCGCCGGCGGCGTGCTGTCGTTCGGCGCGGCGAAGATCTCGGGGGCGTTCCGCTTCAATACGTTCGTCCGGCTGGCCTCGACGGAGATCGAGCTCAACGACGCCGGTCTGGTGCCGCTGATCAATGACCGGTCGATCCGCACCAACGTGTCGCTCCGGTCGCTGCAGCCGGGTTCGTGGTACCGGAGCGGGTTCGGGTTCATCGAGTCGGAGATGCACTGGACGAGCGGCGGGCTGCCGTCCGGCAGCGCGCTGCGCGCGCACGGCGGGTACACGCTGCGCAACAACTGGGGATGGGCGCTTACGTACGCGTTAGGGAATCCCGGCACGCAGTACTGCGTCTCCTGTGCCCGCGGCGGCCCGGCGCTCCGCATGGAGCCGTCGCACACGTTCCAGGTGAACGTGAGTGGCGACGCGCGGCGGCCGGTCATCCCGCAGCTCGAGTGGGCCGTCGGGAGCGGCGACGGGGGCCGGTCGTGGGAGCGCCGGGGATCGCTGGGCTCGGAGCTCCGCGTGTCGACACGGCTGTCCGCCTCCGTCAGCGCCGCGGCCAGCCGGCGCACCGACAACCAGCAGTGGATCGTCAACGACGGCCACTTCCTGAGCGACACGACGCACTACACGTTTGCGCGGCTGCGGCAGACCACGTTCAGCATGACCGCACGCGCCTCGTTCACGGCCACGCCGGAACTCACGCTCCAGCTGTACGCCCAGCCGTTCCTGTCCAGCGGGTCGTACTCGCACTGGCGGGAACTCGACGACCCGCGAGCGGAAGACTATGCGTCGCGCTTCCGGCCCTACGGCGGTGGCGCGACCCCGAACGGGTTCAACGTCAAGCAGTTCAACTCCAACGCCGTCGTGCGCTGGGAGTATCGCCCCGGATCGACGGTCTTCCTGGTCTGGCAGCAGGGCCGGTCTCAGGACGCGCTCAACCGTGGGACGTTCGACATGGGCCGCGACTACCGGGACCTCTTCCGGGCGCACCCGATCAACACGTTCCTCGTCAAGGCGACGTACTTCTTCAACCCATAGCGCCGAGCGCCGAGCGACAGGCGCTGAGGCGCGGGGCCTACCCCGGCGGCCGCCGTTCGCGCCAGGGGGCTGCGAGTTCGAGCTCTGCGGCCAGTCGAAACAGGGTCGCCTCGTCCGCGTAGCGGCCCGTGAAGTGGACGCCGATGGGCAGCCCCTCCGCGCTCCATGACAACGGCACCGACATCGCCGGTTGCCCCGTGGCGTTGGCGATGGGCGTGAACTGCATCCACTCGAAAACCGTGCCCGCCGCCTGTTCGAGGGCGCCGAGGGCCTTCATGGTCCGGCTGGCCCGAAGGGCGCCAAGGACCGTCATCTGGAGGCGCTCGACGCGCGAGGGCTGCAGGGCGCCGTGCGGGAAGGGCGGCCCCGCCAGCACCGGCGTCAGCTGCACGTGGTACCGCTCGAAGAACCCGCCGACGTGGCGGCCGACACGCTGCAGGTGGCGGATGGCGTTGGAGTACTCCGGCGCCGTGATCGACCGGCCGATCAGCGACAGCGCCCACGTCGCCGGTTCGACGTCCCGGCGCCGCACGGGCCGCTTGAGGAACGCGGCGGCGTCTTCGAGCTCGGCCGCCAGTTCACTGGCCACCACGGTCAGAAAGGCGCGGTTGAAGCCGTCGCGGTCGATGGCGGGGGCGTCTTCCACCACGTCGTGTCCGAGCGACTCCAGCAGGCGGGCGGCGTCGTTCACGGCGCGCACGCAGTCCTCGTGCACGGTGTGTCCGAGCACGGGTCTGGCACTGAACGCGATCCGGAGGCGCCCGGGTGGCGTCTTCACCTCCTCGAGGAACGGCCGGCCTGGTGGCGGCGCAAAGTACGGGGCGCCCACGTCCGGCCCGGCGACGGCGTCGAGCAACGCCGCGCTGTCGCGAACCGAACGGGTCAGCGCGTGCTCCACCACGGCGCCGCGCCAGAGTTCGCCCTGCACCGGGCCCGTGGGCGT
>JABWBJ010000197.1 GCA_013360595.1 Gemmatimonadaceae bacterium
CGCCCGACTTCCGCAAGAGCCTGAGCGCGTTGCTCGACGGGTACGCCAGCCAGGCGGGCGCCTACGAGATCTTCCCGCTGCACGACGACGTCGCCCGACTCGCCGCCGCCTCGGGGCTGGTGTACGCGCCGATGCTGCTCGGTCGCGTCGGCAGCCAGAATGGCGTGATGCACGCGCTCGCCACCGAGGCGCCGCACGCCGATCCCCGGGTGCGCCGCTACTCGACGCACCGCGACCTCGACCGCCTGACGAGAGGCCGGATTCCATGGATCGTCGCGGACGAGTATCCGTTCGAGCTGGTGGCCGCCGGGGCGGCGCGGATCGTCGCGCACGGCGGGAAGGTGGCGATCGGATCCGGCGGGCGGGTGCAGGGCCTGGCGTTCCACTGGGAGATGTGGCTGCTGGCGAAGGGCGGCCTGAGCGCGCACGACGTCCTGCGCGCCGCGACGACGTTCGGCGCCGACGCCATCGGGCTCGGCGACCAGCTCGGCACCGTCGAGGCCGGAAAGCTCGCCGATCTGCAGGTGCTCGACCGGAACCCGCTCGCCGACATCCGCGGCACGAACTCGGTCCGCTACGTGATGAAGAACGGCCGGCTGTACGACGCGATGACGCTCGATCAGGTCGCGCCGCTCCGCCGTCCGCTCGATCCCCCCTGGTGGCTGGCCGCCGGGCCGGCGGAGGAGCAACGCTGATGCGCTCGCCCATCGTGCGCCTGACTCGTCAGGCCGTCGCCATCCTCCCGCTCATGGCCGCCCCCGGCGCGCTCGGCGCTCAGGCGGCGCCGCGGGAGTTCACCGTCGTCGCCGGATCCGCGCCGCGCGACCCCACCAACACGCTGCCGCTCCGGACGACGCGCATCGCCCGCTTCACCACCGACGAAGGGACCTGGATGTCCCTCTCGGTCTCGCCGGACGGGCGCACCGTCATGTTCGACCTCCTCGGCGACGTCTACACGGTGCCGATCAGCGGCGGCCGGGCCACGCGGGTGCTGGGCGGCAATTCCATGGACGTGCATCCGACGTTCTCGCCCGACGGCCGCCGGATCGCGTTCGTCTCCGACCGCTCGGGGAGCGACCAGCTCTGGGTCGCCAACGCCGACGGCAGCAATCCGGTGCAGGTGTCCCGGCTCACGGCCGGCGCCGTGTCGTTCCCGGTCTGGCTGCCGGACAACGAATACCTGCTCGCGGCGCAGAACCTGTACCACCTGTCCGGCGGCGAGGGGCTCCGCGTCCCGTTCGGCGCCGGCGTCACCAGCTTCTCGCCCGACGGGAAGATCGCCTACACGTCGAACCGGACCGGCCAGATCATCGCCTACGACCGCGGCGCGGGACGTTCGCGGACGCTGGTCAGCAACCCGGGCGGCGCGATGCAGGTGGCCGTGAGCCCCGATGGCAGGACGCTGGCCTACTTCACCCGGCACGACGCACGCACCGACCTCATGCTGCGCGACATCGCGACCGGCGACGAGCGCCTGCTGCGGGCCGGCGTGCAGCACGACGGCAGCTACCGCTCGGCCAGCCTCGGCGTGATGCCGAACCCGGCCTGGCTCCCGGATGGCTCGGCCATCCTGACGTCCTATGGCGGCAGGATCTGGAAGGTGAACGCCGTCACGGGCCAGGCGACCATGATTCCCTTCACCGCCGACGTGGAGCAGTACCTGGGCCCGCTGTCGCGCTTCCAGTACCCCATCGCCGATTCGTTCGTCGTCAGGCAGATCCGAGACGCCACGCCGTCGCCGGACGCGAAACGCCTCGCGTTCACCGCGCTCGACAAGCTGTACCTGATGGACCTGGCCGGCGGGGCGCCCAGGCGCGTCACGACGGCGGTGAATGTCGTCGAGCATTCTCCGGCCTGGTCGCCGGACGGTCGCACGGTGGTCTTCGCGACCTGGACCGACGAGGCGGGCGGCCATCTCTATCGCGTCAACGCGGACGGGTCCGGCCTCACGAAGCTCACGGCGACGGCCAACTTCTACTACCGTCCCGTCTTCTCGCCTGACGGGCGTCGGCTCGTGTTCGCCACCGGGCCCTGGGTGCCGCGGCGCAACTTCGTGGACCGGTTGAGCGGGGCCATGGACGACGGACCGCTCGCTCTGGCGTGGATGGACGCGGCCGGAGGGCCGATCCATGAGATCGTGGAGGTCGGGGGCGTGGCGAACGTGCCCGAGGGCGCCGTCGCCCACTTCGGGCCCGACCCGGACCGGATCCTGTTCACCGCCGGCGGCGGGCTGCAGTCGGTGAAGTGGGACGGCTCCGACCGGCGGACGGTGTACACCGGCGATCCGGTGACGCTCTCGCCCACCGGCCGGTTCGGCTTCGTGATGAATGCCGCCAATCGCAGGCTGTCGGTCTTTGCCACGCCGGAGGTCGGCTCGGCCACCGCGCTCGCGGTCCGCACCGAGCGCCCGCCGGTCCCGACGCAGACGGCCATCGAGGTGGGCGCCGAGTTCCCCGGGTGGAGCCGCGACGGCCGGTACCTCCATTTTTCGTTAGGCCGTTCGTTCTTCCTGTATGACGTCGCGGCGGCCATGGCCGCCCGTGACGATTCCCTGCGCGCCGAGTGGCAGAAGCGGCTTGCCGGCGACACGCTGCCGGTGCCGGGGGCCGACACGCTCCCGCACCGCGCCGCCTACACGCCGGCCCGGTTCGACGTGCGCATCGTGGTGGCTGGCGAGACACCGCGGGGCACGGTCGTCCTGCGCGGGGCCCGCATCGTCTCCATGCGCGGCAATGAGGTGATCGAGCGCGGCGACGTCGTCGTGAGCAACAACCGGATCGTGGCCGTGGGACCGTCCGGCGCCGTCGCGATTCCCGCCGGCGCCGCCAGCATCGACGTGGCCGGGAAGACGATCGTCCCCGGCTGGGTGGATGTGCACGCCCACACCTGGCCCTCGCCCGACGTGCACAAGACGCAGGTCCCGGCCTTCCACGCCAACCTCGCGTTCGGCGTGACCACCATGCGCGATCCGCAGACGAACACCAGCGCGATCATCACCTACGGCGACCGGCTGCGGGCCGGCGACCTCCTCGGCCCTCGCTTCCTCGGCACCGGGACCGGCGTCTTCAGTGGCGAGCAGATCACCACATTCCGGCGTGCCCGTGAGGTCATCCGCCGGTACGCTGAGTTCTACGAGACGCAGACGATCAAGCAGTACCTCGCCGGCAACCGCCGGACGCGGCAGCTGGTGGCGATGGCGACGTACGAACAGCGCATCACGCCGACCACCGAGGGGGCCGGCGACCTCAAGATGGCCGTCACGGAGATGCTCGATGGATACGCCGGCCACGAGCACGCCTACGAGATCTGGCCGCTGTACAAGGACTGGGCGCTCCTGTCGGCGGCCAGCGAGATCACCTATACGCCGACGATGCTGGTGGCGTACGGCGGCCCGGAGGGGAAGTACTATCTCATCGCCCGGGAGAACGCGTACGAGGAGCCGCGCCTGCGCCGCTTCACGTTCCAGCCCGACCTGAACCGGCGCACGCGGCAGGGGATCTGGGCCCCGGAGGACGACTGGGTCTTCAAGGGCATCGCCGAGACGGCGGCCAGGATCGTGGCGGCCGGCGGCGCGGTCGGCGTGGGCGCGCACCACGAGGTCCAGGGGATCGGCACGCCGTGGGACCTGCTCCTGATCGCGTCGGGCGGGATGCCTAACCATGACGTGTTGCGAGTGGGCACGATATTCGGCGCCCGTTCGATCGGCCTCGACCGCGACCTGGGCTCCATCGAGGCCGGCAAGCTGGCCGACCTGATCGTGTTCGACGGCAACCCGCTCACGGACCTGAGAGCGATCCTCAAGCCGCGGTACGTGATGCGGAACGGTTTCCTGTACGAGTCGGAGACGCTCGACCAGGTCTGGCCGGAGCGGAAGCCGCTGCCGCGCCGGTGGTGGATGGACTGGCTGCCGCCGCAGGTGAACGGCCGGCCGGAGTAGCGACGATGGCGGGCACGGTTAATCCCCGTGCCCGGCCCCGGCGTCACCGCGGCTCCGCGCTCCCGCGGCTCCGGTGACGCCCACCGCGCAGGTGGTCACCGCAGCGGGCCCATGACGAAGATCGTGTTGCCGAACGGGTCCGCGAGATCGAATGTGCGGGCGCCCCACGGCTCGTCGCGCGGCGGGCGCAGGACTTCCGTTCGCTGCCGCCATTCCTCGTAGTACCGGTCGGCGTCGTCCACCTGCAGCGACACGCACGCATCGCGGCCGTGACCCTCCATGGGGCAATCGAGGGTGATCCGGATCGTCCCGCGACGGACGCCGAGCAGGCCGCGCTTCCCATCCTCGCTCGCCTCCCAGTCGACCTCGAATCCCAGTCGGCCGACATAGAAGTCGCGGGCGGCGCCGAGGTCATCGACGGGAAGGATGGGGATCGCGAGTTCCATGGTTACCTCGTTGCCAGTCCGGGGCGCCGCGGCGCATCAGCGCGTCCGCCGGGCGCAGTAGTAGCCGCGCCGCACTTCACCCACCGTCAGATCTCCGCGCCTGAGGATGCTCATGGCAATGCCGCCGTCCTCCCAGCGCCCCCGGAAGCCTGACGAGTCGACCTCGGCAACCTCGAAGAAGCGGCCGCCGTCGAGCCCTCCCGGAGCGGTGCGCCACCGCAGGTTCCCGGAACCGCGCTGGATCCACATCTCGATGTCCGCCTCGCCGCCGATGAACCGTCCACGGCGGATCGAATCCAGCGGCGTCACGACAGGCAGGTCGGTCCTGGTGCCGCCGAACACGGGATGATCGGTCAACCGTCCGAGCAACGTCGGGCGGTACAGCGATGTGTCGACCGCCTCGAGCCGGATCGTCCATCGCTCCACCATCGGAGCCACCACGCCCTCGGTGACGACGACGTCGAGCACGAAATCCCCTTCGAGGAGCTTGACGAGTGCCGGTCCCTTCGGCACGTGCTCCAGACCGCTGCCCGAGCCGAGTGGGATCGGCCACATGGTGCCGTGGTCCATTGCCAGGCACCCTATCTCCGTGCCTTGCGCCCGGATCGGCGCCCCGAGGATGATCCCGGCGGGGTGGGGCGGGCGGTGGCGCTGCAGAGCGAGGCGGGCGCGATGGCGCAGTATCAGCGCAACATCGAACACCAGCAGCAGACAGCTCAGGCCACTTTCTCGTTGGTCCAGGCATTGAAGAAGATCTCCGACCGAGCCGGGGAGATTGCCACCCTGGCGGACGGGTTGAAATCCCCGGAGCAACTGCGGGCTTACGGCGCGGAGATAACCCAACTCATCCGCCAGACCGTCCAAATCGCCAATACCAGCCG
>JABWBJ010000198.1 GCA_013360595.1 Gemmatimonadaceae bacterium
GGGGGGAAGCGCCGGCGCGCGCCGGCGCGGGCGGAACCGCTGACCGCGCCCGTGGAGGACTACCTCAAGGCCATCTACGCCTTCGAACGGGAGCGCGGCGCCGCAGGGACGAACGAGATCGCGCAGCGGCTGGCGATCGCGCCGGCCTCGGTCAGCGGGATGGTACAGCGCCTGGCGGAGCAGGGGCTGGTGACGTACGAGCGGTACCATGGTGTCCGGCTGACCACGGCCGGCCGGAGAGCGGCCCTCCGCACGCTTCGCCGGCACCGCGTGATCGAGGCCTACCTGGTGCGCGCCCTCGGCTACGGCTGGGATCGTGTGCACGAGGAGGCGGAACGGCTCGAGCATGCCGCCAGCGACACGCTGATCGACCGGATGGCGTCGGCGATCGGCGAGCCGGTGACCGATCCCCATGGCGCGCCGATCCCGACGCGCGACGGCACCATCGACGAGACCCGCCACCGCTCGCTGGCGGACGTCCCGGTGGGGACCACGACGCGGGTGGTCCGCGTCGAGGACGAGGACGCGGGGATGCTCCGCTATCTGGATTCGCTGGGCATCCGGCCGGGCGCGGAGGTGGCGCTCAGCGAACGGGCGCCTTTCGACGGTCCCCTCACGCTCGCGATCGGCGCGTCCACCTGCCAGGTCGGGACCGCGCTGGCGTCGCGGGTGATGGTCGAGGACGGCGCGCGCTGACGCCGGCGGCCGACTTCATCAACAAGACCACGGCGGAACATCGAGCCATTGCGACCACAGCCGTGGCTGAGCCCCATACAGCCCAGGCCGAGCGCCGAAACGGTCGGACCGGTCGATCCCAGGCGTCGAGTCGCGATGGTGATCATCTCTTGGGTGGGGCTTCAACGTCCGAGAAAGCGAGTACCGCATCCGGCAGTCGCTGACCACGAATCTCGATGGCACGAACGGCCGCGTTGAGCTCCTGCAACTCGGCTGGCGTAAACTGCAGGTCCGCGGCCGCGGTGTTCTCGAGCACGTGAGCGAGTTGCGTCGTGCCAGGGATCGGCACGATCCAACTACGCTGCGCGAGTAGCCAGGCCAATGCGACCTGCGCGGGAGTCGCCGACTTCCGCTCCGCCCAGCGCGTTACAAGGGCGACGAGTTGCAGATTGTGGGACAGGTGCTCTGGCGCGAACCGGGACTCGAGGCCGCGGATGTCTCCGGCAGCGAACCGCGTGCTGGCGTCGATCCAACCGGTGAGGAACTGGACGCCCAACGGGCTCCAGGGCACGAAGCCAATGCCGAGCTCCTCACAGGTTGCGAGTACTGCCAGCTCGGGCCCGCGCCAGAGCATCGAGTACTCGCTCTGGACCGCGGTGACCGGAAGCGTGGCGTGCGCGCGGCGCAGCGTGCCGAGCCCCATTTCAGAGAGTCCCCAGTGGAGCACCTTCCCCTGTTGACGGAGGTCCGCGACCGCGCCCGCGACATCCTCGATTGGGACGGCGGGGTCAACGCGATGCTGGTACAGCAGGTCGATGCGATCCGTCCGCAACCGTCGCAGCATCCCATCGACCACCACCTTGATGTGCTCCGGCCTGCTGTTGAGCCCCGGACGACGTTCGCCAGTGGCCTGGTCGATGTTCCAACCAAACTTCGACGTGATCACGACGCGGTCGCGGAATGGCGCGATGGCCTCACCGAGGATGCGTTCGCACTCGTGTGGCCCGTACGCCTCTGCGGTGTCAAAGAAGGTGACCCCGGCGTCGAAGGCGCGGCGGATCAGCGCGATCATCTCGGGTCGGTACGGCACGGTCGTGTCGTACTTGCGCGACATGTTCTGCACGCCGAGCCCGATGCTCGAAACGTCGAGGGCGCCCAGTCGGCGACGTCCCGGAGCGACCGCAGCGCGAGCCCCTGCGTCTGTCGTCGAGGTCTGCAGTTGCGCCGCGCCGGCCGTCAGGCTCCCCAGCAGCGGCCCTGCCGCCAGCGCCCCCGCGGAGTGAAGAAAGGTGCGGCGCCCGATCTCGGTTGACATATTGCTCCTGATAGCCTGTGCTGTCGATGAGGATTGTCGCGTTCAGCGCGAGCGATACGGCACGACGACGATGCGCGTGAGATCCACGAGCACAAGTGCGTTGTCGCCGACAACGGTCACGCCCGATGCCCGGGGCAACGAGTCTCGGATGACGCGCACCTCCGCTCGTGAACCGGCGATTGTGACTTCGGCAAGCCTCCCGCCCTGTTCGGCCTGCAGCAACGTCATCGGTCCCACGGCTCGAAGTCCGTCAGGGCGCGTGAATGGCAGCGACGTCTCGAGTCGCTGCAGCGCACCCGCGCTACCGTCCGCGTTCACCGGAATGCGGAAGAGTCCTCCGCTGCTGAATCCATTGACGTAGATGGCGCCATCCGCGAGCACGGCGATGCCATCCACCGTGCCGATCTGTGCATCCGTCGCCCAAACCCCGAGCGCTGTCGCTCCCGGGCGGAGCCGATGAATGCGATTGGCGAATGACTCGGTGGTGTAGACCGTTCCGTCCGGCGCGACAGCGACATCGTTGCACACGCCGCCGTTGCTCGGGAAATTGTACGTGCCCGTCGGCGCGCCTGTCGCCAGATCGAAGGAGCGCAGCGCCGTCTGTCCGACCACTGGGGCGCCACCACGTCCGCCGGTGGAGTTCTGGCAGACCCAGAGCGTGTTGGACGCGTCGTGCGCGAGGACGCCGAGCACGTTCGTCAGTCCTGCGGTGCTCGCGAGGATCCACGGCTCGGCTTGCGCCGCGCCGGGTGGGGCACGATAGATCGTTCCCTTCAGCATACTCCCGAAGAACACGCTGCCGTCAGCGCTCGACGTCACGTTCTCTGGCTGCACACCAGTGTCGTTGATGGTGATGCCCGTTCGGACTTGCGCTTCGGAAGATGCCGCCGGCGCAAGACTGGCGAGCGCCGCGAGCACGAGGTGTGGGAGCAACAGCCTGATTGTCAGCACGGATGGCCTCGGAGAGGATGACACGGTGACGGAACGCATTACTGGCGCCCGTAGCTCAGACGATAGACTCGGTTCCCGCTGTCGTCGCTGATGAGGATGGAGCCATCAGGGAGTTGCATCACGTCTGCCGGTCGCCCGATGGCCGCATTTCCTGCGGCGCGTCCTCCGGTCGCGGCATTGGCGCCAGCGAGGAAGCCGTCCACCAGTGGTTCGTAGCTGGTGACCCGACGCCCATCGGTGCGCGCGACCATCACGCGGTAGCCGCTTGGCACAGAGCGGTTCCACGAGCCGTGGAGCGCGATGATCACCGCGTTGCGGTAGCTCGCCGGAAACATCCGACCCGTGTAGAACGTGAACCCAAGGGCCGCGACGTGCGCGCCAAGCTTCTGCACCGGCGGCTCGGTCGTCGCGCAGGCACGTTGCGCGCCGAACTCGGGATCGGCGACATCGCCTTGATGGCAGTACGGGAACCCGAAGTGCATGCCGGCGCGCCAGGCGACGTTGAGTTCGTCGTTCGGCACGTCGTCGCCCATCATGTCGCGGCCGTTGTCGGTGAACCAGAGTTCGCGCGAGTCGGGATGCCAGTCGAAGCCGACCGAGTTGCGGACGCCCGCGGCGTAGGTCTCGAGCGAGGAGCCGTCGGGCGGCATGCGCAGGATGGCGGAGACGTTCACGGGCGCAACGCACACGTTGCAGGGGGCGCCGCTCGAGATGTAGAGCATACCGTCCGGCCCGAAGCCGATGAACTTCCAGCGATGTCCTCGCCGGTCCTGAGACGGAAGGCTGTCGCGGACGACGATTGGCCTGGGTGGCGAGTCGAGGCGTCGCTCGATGTCATCGTAGCGCAGAATCTGGCCAGCAGTCGCGACGTAGAGTGCGCTGCCCCTGAATGCGACGCCGTTTGGTTGATCGAGTCCGCTCGCGATCAGCACCACGCGGTCTGCTCGCTGGTCGCCGTTCGTGTCCACGATCGCGTGAACTTTCCCCGCGCGCAGCGTGCCGACGAAGATGGTGCCGCCCGGACCGCGTACCATCTCCCGAGGGTTCTCGATGCTGTCCGCGAAAACCGTGAGCTGAAATCCTGCGGGAACCGTGAGCTGGGCCGGCGGCTGGCCGGCCAGCGAGGCGGGCGTCGTAAGGCAGGCGGAGACTGCGACCAACGAAGCGACCAGCCACTTGCATGGCGTCATGGAAGGAGCTCACGGGAGGAGACGGCGCCGCATTGCATGGGGACGCCCATGAACTAATCGAAACGGCTTTGGTCTGTCTAGTTGCCAGAAAAGACCACGGTGGTTATGAATCTGACCAATGGAAGACGACCTCGAAGGTATCGCCACCTTTGCCGCCGTTGCCGAGTCCAAGGGATTCCGCGCGGCCGCGGTGCGTCTCGGCCTCAGTCACTCGGCAGTCAGCCAGACTGTCCGTCGGCTGGAGAGTCGGCTCGGGGTATCACTGGTGCAACGCACGACGCGGAGTGTGCGGTTAACCGACGCAGGTGAGCGCCTGTACGCGTCGGTGCGACCGGCACTCGCGGACATGCGCGCCTCAATCGCCGCTGTTGGTGAACTCAGTGACGAACCACGTGGCAGCATCCGGATTCACCTCTCCACGGCGGCCAAGACGCTGTTCGCAGAGTCCTTGCTCGCGACGTTCTTGGCGAAGCACTCGCACATCCGGCTTGACCTCGTCGTGAGCGATGAGCCGACGGACATCGTGGCAGAAGGATTCGATGCCGGCATTCAACTTGGTGAGGTCATCGACAAGGATATGGTCGCGGTGCCGGTCACGGGCGATCTGCGCCTGACGGTAGTCGGCGCCCCCAGCTACTTCGCGCGTCGCGGAGTGCCGCGCCATCCGCGAGATCTCGTCAATCATGATTGTCTCAACTGGCATCCGGCGGCGCACGCGGCTCCCTACCGCTGGGAGTTCACGGAGAATGGTCGGGACTTCAGCGTGTCCGTTCGCGCGCGAGTGCTCTCGACCGACTCGGAACTGAATCGTCGCTTGGTCGCGGCCGGCGTTGGGTTGACGCTCGCGATCCACTCGCAGGTGCAGGGTGCGATTGCGCAAGGGACACTCGTCTCGGTGCTTGACGAGTTCTGTGGTCCCTTCGCCGGGTACTCGCTGTACTATCCGCAGCGACGGCAGGCTTCCCGGGCGCTCAACGCGCTGGCGGCACACGTGCGGCTGGTGCAGACAGACGCGCAGCGCCGGGGGCGGCGCGGGATTCAGAGGTCGAGCTAACGTCGGCTGCGCCGGCGGAGCGTCGCGATGGCCACGGCGGCGGCGGCCACGATGGCG
>JABWBJ010000199.1 GCA_013360595.1 Gemmatimonadaceae bacterium
GAGGGCGAAGTCGTTGACGAGGCCGAGAGGGAAATGGCGCTCCTGCAGTTCGGCGGGGGCTTCCTTGCGATAGCACTCGGAGAGCGATTGCGGCCCGTGGCCGTCGAGATGCAGGGTGTCCCCGGTGACCTTGCCCTTGGCGCCGTAGAACACGATGCCCCCGCCCACGACGGTGTTGCCGCCGTGGCCGCCCCAGCTTCCGAACAGGGAACCGGCCGCGCCCGAGGCGAGGGCGAAGTGGGCGTGGAAGGTGTCGTCGGCGTCGCAGGTCACGGGATCGACCCGCCGGCCGTCGCGCACGATCCAACGGGTCGGCTCGACGACCTGCGTCCGCGCGCCCACCGACACCACCTCGCTGCCGGAAACGTGCCGGATGAGGTCGAAAAAATGCGGTCCGAGGTCGAGGGCGATGCCGCCTCCCTCGGCGAGGACGTGACGCCACGGCGTCTCCGCGACGACGAGATCGGGCGCCCACCAGGTGCCGATGTTGCCCATCACCGCGATTTGCACGGGACCGGCCGGTCCTCCCGGGGAACAGGCCCAGTGCTGGTGCCGCACCCAGGGGACGAAGCGGAGGTTCTCGAAGACTCCGAAGGTCACGCCGGCCCGGTCCGCGCCCTCGCACATGCGGCGCGCGCCCTCCATCGAGACCGCGAGCGGCTTTTGCGAGAGGAGGGCCTTGCCGTGGGCGAAGGCGGTCTCCGCGACCTGGTGGTGGAGGCTGTGGACGGTGAAATCGTTGACCGCGTCGACCCGGCCCGAGGCGATCATCTCGCGATAGTCGGTGAAGACCTCCACCTTCGTCCCCGGCTGGAAATCGGAAAGGTACTGGTCGCCCACCGCCAGCGGATCCCCGGGGATCGCGGAGACGGCGCGCCGCTGCGGCGGGCCTTCGCCCCGCTTCACGTAGCCGAGCGCATCCTCCGCCTTGCGCGCGCAGAGCGCGGTGATCTCGAAGCCGTCCACGCCCGCCTCGCGCAGGATGCGGTAGCCCTCGAGGTGGGCGGCGAGAATGCGGCCGCAGCCGACGATGCCGATGCGTATCATCCCGGGAGCTTAGTAAAGGCCGCGACGATGCCAAGCGAAAAGGAACTCACCCACGGGGAGCCGGGGAGGCGCGGGACGCTCCACGGTCAGGGGATCGCCTCCGCCACCTTCCGGCACCAGCTTGCGAAGATGTCGCCGACCATTTCGTGGGCCTCCTCGGCCTCGACGTGCTCCGTGACCACCTCGGGGGCGGGGAGCCAGCCGGGAGTCGCGGTTTCGCCGAGGTGTTCGTGCTCCGTGGCGCGGAGGTAGGCGCGCAGGTTCACGGTGAGGAGCGACTCGCCCCGGTCGTGGTTGCCGACCGCTTCGGCGCAGACCTCCTGGGGAACTCCGCCGGACTCGACCGAGCCGACGACGCGGGTGGTGTCGATGAGGGCGTGGATCATGGGAGAGTGGTCGATTGCCGATGCCGGGCGCGCGCGAGTCACCACCCTAGCACCAGCGCGAACGCGAGCGGGGCCACGATCGAGGCGTCCGACTCGATGAGGAACTTCGGGGTCTCGATGCCGAGCTTGCCCCAGGTGATCTTCTCGTTCGGCACGGCGCCGGAGTAGCTGCCGTAGCTCGTGGTCGAATCGCTGATCTGCGCGAAATAACCCCACAGCGGCACGTTGGTGCGGCCGAGGTCCTGGTGCAGCATCGGCACGACGCAGATGGGGAAGTCGCCGGCGATGCCGCCGCCGATCTGGAAGAAGCCGATCGAGCCCTCGCCGTTGCGGAGCGTCTTGGAGGTGTTGGTATACCAATCCGCGAGGCGCACCATGTATTCGATGCCAGTGCGGACGGTGTGGACGTTGCGGATCTCGCCGGTGATGCAGCGGCCGGCATACATGTTGCCGAGCGTGGCGTCCTCCCAGCCGGGGACGTAGATGGGAAGGTTCTTCTCGCAGGCGGCGAGCATCCAGGAATTCTTCGGATCGATCTGGTAGAACTTCTTCAGCTTACCGGAGCGAATCACTTTATACATGAACTCGTGCGGGAAGTAGCGTTCGCCGGCCTTGTCGGCGGCCACCCACTCCTCGGCGACAGCGGCCTCGATGCGGCGCATGGCCTCGCCCTCGGGGATGCAGGTGTCGGTGACGCGGTTCATGTGGCGGTCGAGCAGCGCCTGCTCGTCGGCCGCGGTGAGGTGGCGGCGGCGGCCAATGCAGCGCTCACCAGCACGGCGATCCCGACGGCGGCAACGGCCGCCTGCACCGTGCCCTGCGACGCCACGCGGGAGGGCTGCAGGAGAGCGAGCCCGAGGATGGCGATGAGCATGCTCAGGAAACCCATGCCACGATCGACAATCAGCACGAGCGCGACTTCCGGCGCACGACTGCGGTGTTCCGTTGCCAGGTAATAGAGCTTCGCCAAGTCCCCCCCGGTTCCACCCGGGAGCGCGAGGCCGAAGAAGGTTCCGGCCGCCACCAGCCGCGCACTGTGCCCGAGCGTCACCGGCATTCCCTGTGCCTGCAACAGGCAGCGCAGGCGAATGGCCTCCACAACGCCGCCGACGAGCGCCAGCAGGGCCATCCCGGACAGCACCCAGGGCGAGTTGGCGATGACGCGCAGCGAGCTCCAGCCGCCGCTCCGCGACACCACCCAGAGTACGAGGGCAATGCCCAGCGCCACGCGCAGGCTGGCGAGAACCCGCGGCGGCAGCCGGCGGAACGAGGAGAACGAGGGGTACGCCACCAGTTCTGGACCGCCGTTGTCCCCACCGGGTAACGCGGGCGCCTTCGGCCAGGCCGTCCCGCCCGCCCCCGGCACCGAATCCACGGGGCCGCAGGATCGTCTAGACTTCAAGCCGTCAACGCGTCGTGCGGACCGGGAACGGATACCCGAAGGACGCCCGAGGATTCCTCGAATGCCCATTCACCTTCCCGCAGCTCTGAAACGCCCGTTCTGGCGCATTCTGTGGGAGGTCCGTGGCCAGCGCAAGGATCTCATGGCGTCAGGCGGGTTGGCGTTGCTCGAGGTTTCGTACCTGGATCGCGCCGTCGCGCACGTGGTGGATACCCTGCGGCCGGATCCGGCCCGGGACACCGTGCTGGACATCGGTTGTGGCGTCGGGTACGCGATGCGCTCGCTGGCGCCGCGGTCCCGTCACGTGTCCGGCTGCGATGCCTCCTCCGCGCTGGTAGCCCGGGCGCGTGAGGCGATGCAGGACGTTCCAAACGCCGAGGTGTTCCAGGCGGAGGCCGCGCGGATCCCGAAACCCGACGGATCGTACTCGCGCATCGTCTGCTACGGCGTCGCGCACTATTTTCCGTCGCGAGCGTATCTGCTCGACGTCCTGCGCGAGGTGCGCCGGCTCCTTACGGCCGATGGCCTGGCCATGATCGGCGACGTTTCGGAACGCGGAAAGTACGACTTCGACATCGCCGACCAGATGGGCCCGGTGCGGCGGGCCGTGTACAAGGCGAGCACTGTCGTCATCGATACCGTTCTCCAGACCCGTTTTTCGCGCGCCGAGTTCGCCGAGCTGGCGACGGCGGCCGGACTCGACGCCGAGATTCGTGACCAGCCGGCGGACCTCGCGTTCCACCAGAGCCGGTTCGACGTGATTCTCCGACCGCACCGTGACGCCTGACGACCCGCGCGCGCGCGCGCGCGCGTGAACACCGTCGGACCAGCGCTCAACTTCCGATATGACCGCCAGGATCCTCGTCGTGGCCGGGGCTCGTCCCAACTTCATGAAGGTGGCGCCCGTTCTCGCGGCGCTCACCGGGAGGGGGGTGGCCCACGGCCTCGTGCACACGGGACAGCACTACGACGATGCGATGTCGGACGCCTTCTTCCGCGACCTCGCGATTCGTGCGCCGGACTGGCACCTCGGCGTCGGCTCGGCGTCTCATGCCGTGCAGACGGCGCGAGTCATGGAAGCGTTCGAGCGCGTGCTGGTCAGTGAACGTCCGGAGTGGGTCGTCGTCGTGGGCGACGTCAACTCGACGCTCGCCTGCGCCCTCGTCGCCGCCAAGCTCCCGGGCATTCGAATCGCCCACGTCGAAGCGGGACTGCGGAGTGGCGACTGGACGATGCCCGAGGAGGTAAACCGGGTGCTCACCGACCGGCTCAGCCACCTCCTGCTTACGCCATCGCGCGACGCCGAGCAGAACCTGATGCGTGAGGGCATCGACCGGTCGCGGATCCGCTTCGCGGGCAACGTGATGATTGACACGCTGCTGCGCCTGCTGCCCCGGGCGCGCGCGCGGGGGCTGCCCGAGTCGCTCGCCCCCGACCGGGACCGGTTCGTCGTGGCGACCGTCCACCGGCCGTCGAACGTCGACCACGCGGAGCGGCTGCAGGTGATCCTCCGTGCCCTCGGCGAGCTCGCCGGGGAGCGGCGGGTGCTGCTTCCGCTGCACCCGCGCACGCTGTCCCGCATCCGGGAGTTCGGTCTGCAGCCGTTGCTGGAGCGACTCGACGTGCGTGAACCCTGCGGTTACCTGGAGATGCTGGCGCTCCAGGATGCGGCGGCGCTGGTCGTGACGGACTCCGGGGGACTCCAGGAGGAGAGCACGGTCCTCGGCGTGCCGTGCCTCACGCTGCGCGAGTCCACCGAGCGACCCGTGACGGTCAGCGAGGGGACCAATACCCTGGTTCCGTGGCCCCCGACGGTCGACGGCATCGTCGTCGCAGCGATACAGGCCATGCGCCGGGGCCGAGTCCCCGTTGGAGCGGCGGCTCCGGAGGGTTGGGACGGACGGGCCGGTGAACGCGCCGTCGACGCGATTCTGGCCTCCTGACGGCCCTCCTCGCTCATCGCTCGAGCGATCACACCGCGAACCGCACGTGCATGATGTCGCCGTCGGCGACGAGGTACTCCTTGCCCTCCACCTGCAGCTTTCCCGCCTCCTTCACCGCGTGCTCCGACCCGTACTTCATGAACACCTCGTACGGGATCACCTCGGCCCGGATGAACCCGCGTTCCAGGTCGGAGTGAATGCGCCCCGCGGCCACGCGGGCGTTCGTGCCCCGCCGGATCGTCCAGGCCCGCACCTCGTCCTCCCCCACCGTGAAGAACGAGATGAGGTCCAGCAGACCGTAGGCGGCGCGAATGAACCGGGACAGCGCCGACTCGGCGACCCCCAGGTCGTCCAGAAAGGCCTTCTGCTCGTCAGGCGGCAGCCCGGCGATCTCCGCCTCCACGCTCGCCGAGAGCACGAGGCCGGCGGCCTGCAACGCCGCGAGCCGCTCGGCCAG
>JABWBJ010000200.1 GCA_013360595.1 Gemmatimonadaceae bacterium
GACGGCGCGGAGGCCGCCGCTGACGGCCATGAGCACGGCGCCGGCCAACACGTACCGGCCGGTCATGGCCGACAGGAGCGGCATCCCGCCCTCGGTCAGCAGCGTGGTGAAGATCGCAATGGTGGAGAAGCCGGCGGCGGCGCCGAGGAGCGACAGCGTGGCAAGGCCGCGACCGGGCGCGTGGCTCACGCGAGCTGGAGCAGCTGGCGCGCCACGGTGAAGTACACGATGATGCCGGTCACGTCGACCACCGATGCCACGAAGGGGGACGACGCCACGGCCGGATCGAACCCGAGCCGGCGGAGCAGCAGCGGCAGCATCGACCCGACGACCGTGCCCACCAGCACGACCAGCACGAGCGAGACGGCGACCACGGTCGCGAACCGGAGCCCCTGCTCGGTCCCGAACGCCACCAGACCGAACCCGATCACGCCCAGGCAGGAGCCTAACGCCAGGCCCTGGCCGAGCTCGCGGAGCAGGACCCGGAGCGCGTCGCCGATCTCCACGTCGCCGACGGCCAGGGCGCGGATGATCAGCGTTGCGGACTGCGAGCCGGAATTGCCACCCGAGCTGATGATCAGCGGGACGAAGGCCGTCAGCACCAGGGCCTGTCCGATCGTGGCGAGGTAGGACTGCATCGCCGCGCTGGTGAACATGCCGCCGACGAACAGCAGCACGAGCCAGACCACGCGCCGCCGGACGAGGTCCCAGAAGCCCGAGAGGAAGTAGGGATCGTCCAGCGGCTGCACGGCGCCGAGCCGCTGCACGTCCTCGGTCTGCTCCTCCTGAATGGCGTCGATGACGTCGTCGACGGTGATCACGCCGACGAGCCGCCCGAACCCGTCGACCACCGGAATGGCGACCAGGTCGTACTCCGACGTGGCGCGCGCGACCTCGGCGCGGTCGGCCGACACCGGAACGGACACGGGCTCCGTGACCATGTGGTCGGCCACCCGCGTCCCCTCGGGCGCCGCGACCAGTTCACGCAGCGACATCACGCCGGCGAGGCGCCCGTCCTCGTCCACCACATAGATCGCGTGCATGGACTCGCGACGCGCCGACCGCGCCGCGGCGCGGACGAGCGACAGCGCGTCGTCGATGCTGGCGGCCCTGGGGACGGCGACGAACTGCGTGGTCATCAGGCCGCCCGCCGTATCGGCCTCGTACTGGAGCAGCCGCTCGGTCTCCTGGCGCTGCGCCTCGGGCAGATCCGAGAGAATCTCGTCGGCCGTCTCCTCCTCCAGTTCCTCGAGAAGGTCCGCCCGGTCGTCGGGCGTCATCTCGGAGATGATCTCGGCGGCCTGCTGGGAAGTGACGTGCTCCAGGAACTCGGCGCGGACCTCTTCGTCCAGGTACTCGATGACCTGCGCCGCGCGGTTAGGCGGGAGCGCTCGCAGGAACTCGCCGACGCGGCCGGGCGGCAGGGCCTCGACGACGTCGGCGAGGTCGGCGGCGTGCATCTCCTCGGTTTCGGCGGCCAGGTCGCCCGGCGCCTCCTCGAGGAGGGCGAGGATGTCGGGGACGAGCAGGTCCGCGACCGGACGTTCCTTGCTGTGCGATGCTGGCGTCATACGTCACGTCCTGCCAAGGGCTTGCGAGGCGGTAGCGGCGGCCGGGGCAAGTTAGGCCGGCCGGCGGAGATAGTGAAGAGCGATGCGCGATGAGCCATGCGCGATGAGGCGAGTGGACCGAGGGGTGAGTGGTGAGGGGGAGTGACGAGAGGAGCGTCGGGCGGCGCGCTCACGAATGCCGAAGGCGAGAGAGGCGCGGCTGCACCGGAGCAACGAGACGACACCGGTCCGACGGTCGGTCGTCCCGCCGTGGATGACGGTGACGGACGGCCCGTCACGGAATGCCAACCCTTCGGGGGGCTTCGTTGTCCCACTCACGTCGTGTCCGGAGCGCCCGCGACCGAAACCGCGCTACACTCGCCGCCCGTAGGTCACTCCAGCAACTCGCAGACCACCCCAGCCATGCATCGGACCCCGTTGACCATCGCCGCGCTTCTCGTTCTCACCGCCTCCGCGGAGGCGCAGCAACTCGCGCGGCGGGACCGTCCGTCGCCGGCGGCGGCTGCCACCCGGTCGCCGGCCACGACGGTCGTGACGGCGATTCGCGCGACGTCCTCGCCGCAGATCGACGGCCTGGCCGCCGACGACGCGTGGCGGGACGCCCCGGTCGTCGACGGCTTCCGCCAGTTCGATCCCAAGGAGGACGTGGAACCGGCCTTCCGCACCGAGGCGCGCTTTGCGTACGACGACCGGAACCTCTACGTGCTGGTGCGGGCCTTCGATCCGGCGCCGGACAGCATCATGGCGCTCCTGTCGCGCCGTGACGAGCGCACGCAGTCCGACTACATCCGGGTGATCGTCGATTCCTATCACGACCGCCGCACGGGATACCAGTTCATGGTCAACCCCGCCGGCGTGAAGCGCGACCTGTACCTGTACAACGACACCAGCGAGGACATCTCCTGGGACGCGGTCTGGGACGTGAAGACCTCGATCGATTCGCTGGGATGGGTGGCCGAGTTCCGCATTCCGCTCAGCCAGCTCCGCTACCCGAGGAAGGAGTCGCACACGTTCGGCGTGGCGGTCCATCGCGAGGTGGGCCGCACGAACGAGCGCTCGAGCTGGCCGGTCTGGCGTCGCTCGCAGTCCGGCCTGGCGTCTCAGCTGGGCGAGGTCCACGGCATCAGCGGAATCGCGAGTCCGCGGCGCCTGGAGTTCATGCCCTACAGCGTGCAGTCCAATTCGAGCGTCCGGCGCGGCGACGCCTTCGGCCGCACCCAGCGCGGCACGATCGGCGCCGACATCAAGTACGGGCTGTCGTCGAACCTCACGCTGGACGCAGCGATCAACCCCGACTTCGGCCAGGTGGAGGCCGACCCGTCGGTCCTCAACCTGTCGGCGTTCGAACAGTTCTTCGGCGAGCAGCGTCCGTTCTTCCTCGAGGGGACCGGCATCCTGCGCTTCGACCAGGACTGCAACGACGGGCAGTGCACGGGCCTCTTCTACTCGCGCCGGATCGGGCGCGCGCCGCAGCTGGGCTTCCTGTCGAACGCGGGCGGCTCGGTGCCGACCTCGAGCACGATCCTGGGCGCGGCGAAGATCACGGGCCGGCTCGGGAACGGCCTCTCGCTCGGCATCCTCAACGCCGTCACCGATCGTGAAACCGCCGGCGACGGCGTGGACGTGGAGCCGCTGACGAACTACTTCGTGGCGCGGCTGAATCAGGACCTGCGCGGCGGCCGCAGCGGGATCGGGGCGATCGTCACCGCGGTGAACCGGAGCCTCGACGAGTCCGCCGCGGACTACCTGCGGAGCGCGGGCTATACGGCGGGCATCGACGCCAGGCACCGATTCGGCCCGGGCGGGAACTTCCAGCTCAGCGCCAGCGCCGTCGGCAGCGTGGTGCGCGGGTCCGAGTCGGCCATCGCCCTCACGCAGCGGAGTTCGGTGCACTACTACCAGCGGCCGGGAGACGACCTCGAGTACGATCCCACGCGCACGTCGCTGAGCGGTTACGCGATGAGCGTCGGCCTCAACAAGCAGGGCGGCGGGATCACGCGGTTCTGGACCGGCGGCTGGTACAAGAGCCCCGGCCTGGAGATCAACGACGTCGGCTTCATGACGAACGTCAACAGCATGGGGTGGTCCAACTGGTTCGCGCTGGTCTTCCAGGAGCCGCGGGCGTTCTACCGCCGGCTCCAGGTGAACTTCAACCAGTGGAACTCGTTCATGGTCGACGGCACCAACACCGGCGTCGGCGGGAACGTCAACGTGAACACCACCTTCCGGAACATGTGGTTCATGTACGCCGGGATCGGCGGCGAGCGCGCGGCCGTCTGCGGCGCGTGCCTCCGGGGCGGACCGTACCTCAACGAGGACGCGAACCTGAACGGCTGGTTCGGCTTCTCGGGCGATTCGCGGCGGAGCATCGTGCCGGGCCTCAACGTCCACTTCAATCGCCGGGACGGCGGCCGCTCGGCCTCGTACGGCCTCAACCCGAACGTGACCTTCCGCGTCGCGAGCCGGATGTCGGGATCGCTCGGCGTGAACTTCAATCGGAACACCGACGATCGCCAGTTCCTGCGCAACTTCGGCGAGGTCGGCAGCGACACCGCGCACTACACCGTCGGCCACCTGGCGCAGCGCACCCTGAGCCTGACGACGCGGCTCAATTTCACGGTGTCGCCCACCATGTCCGTCCAGTTCTATGGTTCGCCGTTCGTGTCGGTCGGCAAGTACAGCGACTGGCGCGAGGTCGCCGATCCGCGGCACGCCGACTACGAGCATCGGTTCCGGCCGTTCACCCTCGGCGGCGATCCCGGGGCCTACGACTTCAACTTCAAGCAGTTCCGGTCGAACCTGGTGATGCGCTGGGAGTACCGCCCCGGGTCCACGCTCTTCCTGGTCTGGGGGCAGGGGCGCGAGCAGGGCGACATCGATCACGGCGACTTCGGCGGCTGGCGCGACTACCGGAACCTCTTTGGCGCGCACCCGGCGAACACGTTCCTGGTCAAGGCGAGCTACTGGTTCTCGATGTAGGCGTTCCCTTGACAGTGCGCTCCGGCGCTGCTACTCTGGTAGCACACGTCCTGCTACCGGAGTAGCACTGCCATGGCCTCCCGGCGCCCCACCGCCCCACCCAACCCCCTCGACGTCGGCCGGCGCGAGCGGCAGATCATCGAGATCGTCTACCGGCTCGGCCGCGCGTCCGTGGCCGACGTCCTCGAGGCGCTTCCGGACCCGCCGACCTACTCCGCCGTCCGCGCCATGCTCGGCAAGCTCCGCGACAAGGGGCATCTCACGCAGGAAGTCGACGGTCCGCGCTACCTCTATCGCCCGGCCGTCCCCGCCGAACGGGCCCGCCGGAGCGCAATGCGCCAGCTGGTGAACACCTTCTTCGACGGCTCCGTCGATCGCGCCGTGGTGGCCCTGGCCGGCCTTTCCGAAGCCGACATCGATCCGGACCGGCTCGACGCGCTCGCGAAGCGCATCCGCGCCGCCCGACAGGAGGGACGATAGATGCCTGCGTTCGCGTGGCTTCCCGATGCCGCCTGGCGGGCGGCGCTCCTGCTGGCCGTGGCGTTCGTCGTGGCGCGCCTGCTGCGCTCGCAGCCGGCCGCGGTGAGGCACGTCCTCTGGACCGGCGTCTTCGCCGGCGTCCTGGCCATGCCGCTCCTCTCCGGCGTCTCGCCGGTGACGCTGAGCGTCC
>JABWBJ010000201.1 GCA_013360595.1 Gemmatimonadaceae bacterium
AACCCGGCCCGGCGCGACGAGTACCTCGGCAGGGCCCGCAAGATTGCCAAGGCGCGCGGGTTCTTCGAGCTTCTGCACAAGACCGACCCGGAACAGCTGGCCTCGACCCGGGGCGCTCAGGGCACGGCCGCGGCGCTGACTCGCTCGTCGCACGAGGTCGTCGCCGCGCTCGCCGACGTCGACGTCGGCGAGGCGGCCACGGTTCTGGCGCTCGCGCGCCAGGACTGACGACTAGCCCAGCGGGTTGATGTAGTCGCCCAGCGGGTTGATGTAGTCGCCCAGGGGGTTGATGTAGTCACCCAGCGGGTTGATGTAGTCGCGGTTCCCGCAGCTGGTGTAGGGTACCTTGCCTGCCAGGCACTCGGTCGAGGACGGCGCGGGTGACGTCGGCGAGATACAGGCCGAAAGTGCGACAACGGGGATCACGGTGGCCACGAGGCGAAGGACACGGCGCATGCAGGACTCCGGCGGTTTGGGGTTCGGTGCAACCTGCACCGAAGCGCGGCCAGGTACCGACACGCCATGTGAAGTCGTGATACATGGCGTAACCCCTGGCGGAGGCCTGTCGTGATCGTCGCGGCGCTGGTCCGCGACCCGGTGTCGCGAGCGCGGCTGGCCGCGGCCCTGCGCGGGGACGCCACCGTGCGGTTCTGCGACCGGCTCAGCGAGGCGATGGCCATGGTGGAGACGGGGCTCGCCAACCTGGTGGTGCTCGAGCACCGCGACGTGGACGGCTCGTCGACCCTGCCCGCCGTCCGCCGCCTCCGCGACGAGTTCCCCTCGATCCCCGTCGTCATGTATCTGCCGCTCACGGCGGAGGTCACGGCCACCGTACTCGAGTTCGCCAAGGCCGGGGTCAGCCAGATGGTGTTTCAGGGCGTGGACGATCTCCGACCGTCGCTGCGCGGAGTGGTCGATGCCGCGCTGGATCATGTTTCGGCGGCGTCACTCGGCGCGGAGCTGGAGCCCCTGGTACCGGCGACCATCCGTCCGTTCCTCCGGTACTGCCTCGAGCATGCCCGCCGGAACCTGACCGTGGAGGAGGTGGCCGGAGCGCTCCACGTTCATCGGAAGACGCTCGTGGACCGGCTCACGGCTGCCCACCTGCCCTCGCCGCGGGCCATGATCGGCTGGTGCCGGCTGCTCGTGGCGGCGCGCATGCTGGACGATCCGGGGCGGACCGTGGAGCAGGTGGCCCTCAAGCTCGACTTTCCGTCGGGGACGGCGCTCCGGAACATGTGCAAGCGCTACACGGGGCTCCGGACCGGCGAGGTCCGCCAGAACGGCGGTGTCCGGTGCATCATGCACGCGTTCCGGCGGGAGCTGTCGGGCGTCGGCGCAACGCGCCACGGGGCGCGCGGCGACGTCTAGAGTCGCCTCAGGAATCGCTGCGGGTCGTTGAGGAACTCCCTCGTAAGGCGCACGTGCTCGAGGTCGTCCCAGGCCACACGCGCCACCGGCACCTGGTCGAAGTCGAAGATCGCCGCGCCTGGAACCGCCAGGAGAATGGGGGAATGGGTGGCGATCACGAACTGGGCCTCCCGTTCGACCATCTCCTTCAGCAGGACCACGAGACCAAGCTGGCTTTGTGGGGAGAGCGGCGTCTCGGGCTCATCGAGCAGGTAGAGGCCGCCCGGCACGAATCGGTTCTGGAAGACCCGGAAGAACGCCTGGCCGTGCGAGCGGGCGTCGAGGTCTCCGTACCGCCGCTCGGCATCGGCCAGGGACGCCTGGATCGGCCCCTTCGCGAGCGCCTTGGCATGCGCTGGGCGATCCCGGTACTCCTCGTCCAGTTCGGCGAGGCGCCGGCGCATCTGGTCCCGTTCGCTCGAGAGGTACCTGGCAAACCCGAAGAAGTCCTCGGCGCGCAGGAAGAATCCGCGGTGCGTACGGTGCGACCACGACAGCGTGAGTGCCGCGGCGAGCCGCCGCTGTGCGACGAGCGTCTCGTCGTCGCGGGGGGCGGCCTGCGCGACCGCCGGCAACCCCGTGACGATCGCCAGAGCCTCCAGGAAGGTCGACTTCCCGGAGCCATTCTCGCCCACGAGGAACGTCAGCGGCGTCTCGAAGGCGAGTGCCTCGAGCGCCCGGATCGCCGGAACGCTGAACGGAAACCCGCCCTCGTCGGTCCGTCGCAGGGGCACCCGGCGGAGATGGATCACGGCGTGCGCACGTCCAGAACGGCCCGACACCTTGAGCCGCGAGCGGCCGGTCGGCCTATTTGATGCGACCCCGCCCAGCTCCTCACTCTTCCCTCTTCGCTCGATTCCCCATGCGTGGCATGATTGCCTTCGTGGCCCTCGTTGCGCCACTCGCCGCTCGCGCGCAGGCGCAGCGCCCGTTTACGCCGGCCGACTGGTATCGCCTCACCACGGTGAGCGCCCCGTCCCTCTCGCCGGACGGCCGTCTGGTCGCCTTCACCGTCACCACCGTGAAGGAGACCGAGAACCGCCGGCACCAGGAAGTGTGGGTCGTGCCGAGCGCCGGCGGCTCGTCGACCCGCTACACGGCGCCGGGATACGAGTCCTCCGCTCCGCGGTGGTCTCCGGACGGGAAATGGCTGCTCTTCAGCTCGATGCGGCCCGGATCGCGGGGGCGCACGTGGGGCCTCCGGATGGATCAGCCGGGTGGCGAAGCGGTGGAGATCGACAGCTTCCCGGATGGATCGATGCCGTCGAGCAAGCGTTTCGTCGTCACGTCCGAACCCGTCCCCGCGGACACGGCGGCCCGGGGCCCCGACCCGTACGCCGGCATGCCGCCCATGGCGCGCGCTCCGTACGGCGCGATTACGGCGCCGCTCGACCCGAAGCGCTTCGACGGACGTCATATCACCGAGATGCGGTACAAGGCCAACGGCCAGGGCTTCATCCCGGGGCCGCGCGAAGCCCGGGTCTTCCGGCCGGCGCAACTCTGGGTGCAGCCGCTGGACGGTTCGCCGCGGCGCCCCATCGGCACCACCGCCTACTCGCGCCGGAGCCCGGCCGTTTCGCCGGACGGTCAGTGGATCGCGTACGTCGCGGACCCCGAGATGCGGCCGGACTCGGTGGTGCAGGCGATCGCCGACTCGCTGGCGCTCCTGCCCTACGACGCCAAACGCGACGAAGCGCCACGCAACGATGCCGACATCTTCGTCGTGCCGGTCAGCGGCGGATCCCCGCGCCGCCTGACGAGTCAGGTCGGTTCGGAGGGCAACCTCGCCTGGTCGCCGGACGGCCGCTCGATCTCGTTCATCTCCTCGCCCTCGCGCACCGCCTCGGCCCGGCTGTACACGGTGCCGGCGGAGGGCGGCACGCCGTCGAACCTGGTGGGCACCTGGCAGTATGAACCTCAGGACTACTGGTGGACGCCCTCGGGCCAGGTGATGGTCTCGGCGAGCGTGGGGGGGCGGACCGGTCTCTTCCGTCTCGATCCTGCGTCGAAACAGATGACCGAAATCCTCGGCGGCCGCCGGCGCCTCAGCGGCTTCACCACCGACGAGCGGCAGGCCCGGATCGCGTACGTGTCGACCAGTATCACCAGGCCCACGGAGATCTACGTCGCCAACGCCGACGGAACCGGGGAGATGAAACTCACCGGCTTCAACGACCGGCTCAACGCCGAAATCGAGTGGCCGGACGCCGAGCGGTTCACATACCGGTCGGTTGGCGGTCTCGAGATCGAGGCCTGGCTCCAGAAGCCCGCGGGGTACCAGCCGGGACGGAAGTACCCGCTGGTGCTGTACATCCACGGCGGACCGCACAGCGCGTACGGCGAAGGGTGGTTCGACGAGTTCCACAACCTCACCGGCGCCGGGATGTGGGTCCTGTTCACGAACCCGCGCGGCTCGAGCGGCTACGGAGGCGACTTCACCTACTCGACCCGCGGCCGGTGGGGCCTCGAGGACTACCAGGACCTCATGAAGGCGGTGGACATCGTCGCCACGCGCCCCGACGTGGACTCCACGAGGATGGGGGTCACCGGCGGATCGTACGGCGGATTCATGACGGCGTGGATCACGACCAGGACGAATCGGTTCAAGGCCGCGCAGACGGACCGGATGATCTCGAACTGGTGGTCCTGGTACGGCACCACCGACGTCCAGGGGTTGACGGAGTTCGAGTTCTTCGGGAAGCCGTGGGAGAACAAGAAGGTCTACGATGAGCTCTCGCCGATCCGGTACGTGGAGAAGGTCCGCACGCCGACGCTGATCGTGCAGTCCGAGGAGGACCACCGCACGCCAATGGCGGACGCCGAGCAGTGGTTCATGGCGCTCAGGAAGCAGGGGGTTCCGGTGGAGTTCGTCCGGTATCCGCGCTCGACGCACGATCTGTCGCGCACCGGCGAGCCGTGGCTGCTGGTGGACCGGCTCGGGCGGTTGCGGCAGTGGTTCACCCACTTCCTCAGGCCGGTGGGGGCGGCGGCGACGTCGGGCCCGTGAATCGGGAGACGCGAATCGTGACTCGGCACGGCGGCGCAGAGGCGTGATTCCGGTGTGGACGATCGTGCTGGTCCTGCAGGGCGTCGCGGCGGTGGTTCTGCTGCGGCGCCTCTTGCCGGGGATGCGGCGTCCGGACCCGGTGCCCCCGCGTCCCGAGGGTCTGTCCGGCACGACCGTGTCGGTGATCGTTCCGACGTTGAACGAAGCCGAACGGGTCGGACCGTGTCTGGCGGGTCTGGCGCGACAGGGGGAGCCGCTGGCCGAGGTCATCGTGGTGGACAGCGGCTCGCAGGACGGGACGCAGGATCTGGTGCGACGCATGTCGGCCGCGGATCCGCGGTTCCGCCTGGAGACCGACCCCCCGCTGCCCGCCGGTTGGGTCGGCAAGGTCTGGGCGCTCGAGCACGGGCTGTCCTGCGCGCGCGGGGAGTGGATCCTGGGCATGGACGCCGACACCGAACCGAATCCCGGCCTGGTGGCGGGCGTGGTGGCGGCCGCTCGCGAGCATGGATTGGACATGGTCTCCTTCGCGCCGCGCTTTGCCGGCCAGTCGTCGGCGGAACGGCTGCTGCAGCCGGCGCTGCTCGTCACCCTGGTGTATCGCACCGGCGCGCCCGCGCCACGTCCGCCGGCCTCCCGCCTGCTCGCCAACGGCCAGTGCTTTCTCGTCAGGCGGGACGTCCTCGTCAGGCTGGGTGGCTACGCGCCCGCCCGGGCGTCCTTTGCCGACGACGTGGCGCTGGCGCGGCACCTGGCCGGGCACGGCGCGGCGTGCGGGTTCCTCGATGGCCGGCGGC
>JABWBJ010000202.1 GCA_013360595.1 Gemmatimonadaceae bacterium
CGCCCGCCCAGAGCAGAAACGGCGTCGGCCGCGGAAGGGCCAGCCAGCGCGCGGACCCCAGCGCCAGTCCGCCGAGCGCCAGCACCAGACCGACGGCCCCGATGACCAGCGTCGCGCCCGAGGCATTCAGCAGCCTGGCGAGCGCGCGCCGCTCGCGGTCGATCAGGTCGAAGAGGCTCATGATCCGGTCCGGCTGGTCACCGCGTAGACGAAAAGGTTGACACCCATGCGGAGGGCCGCCTCATGCAGCGCCGGCGGGTCGTTGTACGTCCCGGGATCCTCCCAGCCGTTGCCCAGATCGCTTTCGTGGCTGTAGAAGACCGCGAGCCGGTTCCCGATGAAGATCCCCAGACCGCGCGCCGGCTTGCCGTCGTGCTCGTGGATCTTGGGGAGGCCGGCCGGGAAGTCATACACGATATGATAGATCGGGTGCGAGAGCGGCACATCCACCAGCGGACGATCCGGGAAGACCCGCGCAATCTCGCGTCGGAAGCTCGCGTCGAGGCCGTAGTTGTCGTCCACGTGCAGAAAGCCGCCACGCGTCAGGTACTCCCGCAACCGGACGACTTCGGCCTCCGACAGCCGGATCTCCCCGTGGCCGGTCAGATGCAGATAGGGATGATCCCAGAGCCGGTCGTCCGTGAGGCTGACGCGCGCCTCCGTCGGTTCAACCCTGAGGGCCGTTCGCTCGTTGATGGCTTTCAGCAGGTTCGGCAGGCTCGACGGGTTCGCGTACCAGTCACCCCCGCCGTCGTACTGGAGCCGCGCGATGGTGAGGCGAACCTGCGCCGCGGGCGTGGAGGCCCCAAGCACGAGGGCGAGCAGCGCCAGCACGGGACGGAACGAGGTCATGTCTCGAGGGCCAGGCGGTACACGGCGTTCCGCGGGACGCCCAGTTCGGCGGTGAGCGCCGTGGCGATGTCGCGCGCCGAGTGCCCGGCGTTCCGCAACGCCGTGACGCGCTTCCGCAGGTCTTCCTCGGACACCATGGCTGGCTCCACCGCTGCAAGCAGGATGACCACTTCTCCCCGTGGCGCCGTGTCCGCGTAGTACGCGGCCAGCTCCGCCACCGTTCCCTCGCGGAACTCCTCGTAGAGCTTGGTGAGTTCCCGCGCGACCACACACCGCCGCCCGGCGTTTCCGGCGTTCGCGAGCTCCTGGAGGGTCGTGGAGACGCGGGGGGCGGCCTCGTACAGTACGCTCGTACGGGGGGCGCTGCTGATCTCGGCGATGGTTTCGCGTCGTTCGCGGCCGGAACGCGGAAGGAATCCCCAGAAGGTGAACTGCCGGGTGTCGAGCCCCGCCGCCGAGAGCGCGGCCGTGAGGGCGGACGCGCCGGGCACGGGCGACACGCGAAAGCCGGCGTCGCGCACGGCCCGCACCAGCCGGCTCCCGGGATCGGAGACGAGCGGCGTCCCGGCGTCCGACACGAGCGCGATGCGTTCGCCCCGTGCCAGACGGTCGAGCACCACCGGGATCATGCGCGCCTCGTTGTGCTGGTGCGCCGCCTGGGGACGCTTCCTGACGCCGAAGTGGTCGAGCAGCACCCGCGTGGGCCGCGTGTCCTCGGCAAGGATGAGATCCGCGGCTCGCAGCGTCTCGACGGCCCGCTCGGACATGTCGCCCAGATTCCCGATGGGGGTGGCGACGACATACAGCGTCCCGGCATCCGCCGGACCGGCCGGCCGTCGAGCCATGCTCAGGCTGTCACGCGGCGTGCTTGCGGAACTTCTCCTCGAGGACCGGCCGTGGGACCGCGCCGATGACCTGGTCGACCACCTTGCCGTCCTTGAAGAAAAGGACCATCGGGATGGACCGGACGTTGAAGCGCGTCGACGTCTTCAGGTTCGAGTCCACGTCCAGCTTGGCGACCTTCGCCCGGCCGGCGTACTCCACGGCGAGCTGGTCCAGAATGGGCGCGATGATACGGCACGGGCCACACCAGGCCGCCCAGAAATCCACCACGGCCAGGCCGCTGTGCTTCTCGATCTCACCCTCGAAGTTCTCGTCGGTTACTGCGACTGGCATCGACATGCCGTTCTTGCCTCCGGCGGGCTGTGCCCGCCGCTCGGATGGGACTAGTTTCCGCGCGCACCGACCATCGGAGCGTGCGTTGAACCAGGACAGACCACGCCGCGGAACCCGGATCGCCCACGTGGGGCTCGCGGTCCGATCCGCCGCGGACCTGCATGCATTCTATCGCGATGTCCTCGAATTGTCCGATGCCGAGCTGTCCGACAGCGACGGCGCCCGGATCAGCGGCTTCGTGGCCGGGGACGCGCTGGTCGAACTCCTCGAGCCGGCCGACGCCAACTCCCCGGTTGGCCGCTTCATCGAGAAGCGTGGTCCGGGGATCCATCACATATGTTTCGCGGTGGATGATCTCGACGCCGCTCTGGAGCGCTGCCGGCGGGCGGGGCTGCGCCTGATCGACGACGTCCCGCGCGTCGGTGCCGAAGGGAAGCGGATCGCGTTCCTGCACCCCTCGGCCACGGGGGGCATTCTTGTCGAGCTGTCGGAGCCCTAGTCGGGCCGTGCGCAGAAGTCCGATTGCACGGCCGGGAAATCGAGGTCCTCGATGAACCAGCGGTTGGAGGGTCCGCGCACGACCTTGAAGTGCGGGATTTTCGTCCGCGTCCCGCGGGTGACCTGGACGCGCACCGTGCGCGCCGTCGGCGAGACGATGGTCTCGTCCAGGATCTCGAAGCGGTCGTGGTCGTAGCACTGCTGGAAGAGGACCAGGCGGCGGTCGAGCTCATTGCGCTCGATGTTGTCGCGCGAGGGTCCCTCGGCGTTCCCCCACACGGAGCTCATGGCCTGCAGGTCCTGCGACTTCACGGCGCCCATGAACAGCGTGGCCGCCTCACGCGGGGTCGCCGCGCCGGCGAGCGACGATCCCATGGACGGTGCCCGGCTGCACGCCGCGGCCACCAGGACGATCAGGACCCACTTCCTCACGGACGGCTCCACGCCAGTTTGAATGCGAACGTAATGGCGGCCCGCCGGGGGATCAACGGCGGCCCGCGCTTTTCCGCGACCGAACCGACATCCCGCCAGTGACCCTGCGCCTCTACGTCAACGTCGACCATGTCGCCACGATTCGTCAGGCGCGGCGCGGACACGAGCCGGACCCGCTGCTCGCCGCGCTGGCGTGCGAGCGGGCGGGCGCGGACGGCATCACCGCGCATCTGCGCGAGGATCGTCGCCACATCCAGGATGCCGATGTGCGCAAGCTCGGCGAGCTCACCCAGATCAAGCTCAATCTCGAGATGGCGGCGACCGACGAGATGGTCGGCATCGCCTGTGCCCTGAAGCCCCAGATGGCCATGTTCGTGCCCGAGGGGCGCCATGAGGTGACCACGGAGGGCGGCCTCGACATCGTCTCCCAGGAAGCCCGGCTGAAGGATGCGGTGGCGCGCCTGGCCGAGCAGGGCATCATCGTCAGTGTCTTCATCGATGCCGAGATCGCCCAGGTGGAAGCTGCCGCGCGCATCGGCGCCAAGGTCTGCGAGATCCACACCGGTCCTTACGCCCATGTCTTCCACAGCGCCGGGCGCGACGCGGAGAGCCCTGCCGTGCTCGCCGAGATCGACAAGATCCGCCAGGCCGGCGCCGCCATACGGACGCTCGGGCTGCGTTTCAATGCGGGGCATGCCCTCAACTACTACAACGTCCAGCCCATCGCCCGCCTGCCGGGGATCCGGGAGCTGCACATCGGCCACGCCATCGTCAGCCGCTCGGTGTTCACCGGTCTGCGCGAGGCCGTGCGCGAGATGAAGCGCCTCATGCGGGAAGCCGCCGAGCGCGGCGAATCGGCGTGATTTACGGGGTCGGCACCGACATCGTGCGGGTGGCCCGCATGGCCGACGCGCTGACCCGGCACGGGGCGCGCTTTGCCGAGCGCATCCTGGATGTCTCGGAGCTGCCCGCCTTTCATTCGGCCGCTGCCCCTGAGCGCTTTCTGGCCAAGCGTTTTGCGGCCAAGGAGGCCTTCGGCAAGGCCCTCGGTACCGGTGTTGCCGTGCCGGCCACGCTGCACGCCCTGCGGGTCGGTCACGATGCGCTGGGCAAGCCCCACTTCGAGTATTCACCCAGCCTTGCCGATTACATGGCGGAGCGGGGCCTCAGCGCCCATCTCAGCCTGTCCGACGAGGCCGAGTATGTTGTCGCCTTTGCCGTCATCGAAAGATCATGAAGTCCTCTCCTGCCTTGCCCGGCCCCGTCATGCTCGACGTGGCGGCCCACGAAATCACTGCTGAAGAACGGGAGATCCTGCAGCATCCCCTCGTGGGGGGCGTGATCCTTTTTGCCCGCAACTATGCCGAGCCGGAGCAGTTGCGCGCCCTTACCGGCGCCATCCGTGCGGCGCGGCCGGAACTGGTGATCTCCGTTGATCACGAGGGGGGGCGCGTGCAGCGTTTCCGGGAAGGTTTCACCCGGCTTCCGGCGATGCGCCGCCTGGGGGAGACCTGGGCGGCCGATCCGGCGGTCGGCAGGGCCCGTGCCCGCCAGGCCGGCTTTGTGCTCGCCGCCGAGCTGCGCGCCCACGGTGTGGACCTCAGCTATGCCCCGGTGCTCGATCTGGATTACGGCATCAGCAGCGTGATCGGTGATCGGGCCTTTCATCGCGATCCCCAGGTGGCGGCCGAACTGGCTGGCGAAGTCGTTGCCGGCCTGGCCGACGCCGGGTTGTGTGCGGTGGGCAAGCATTTCCCCGGACATGGTGCCGTCGAGGCGGATTCCCATGTGGCGATACCGGTGGATGGGCGCAGCTTCGAGGCCGTCTGGGCGGAGGACATCGTGCCTTTCCGCCTGCTCGCTCCCCGGTTGGGGGGCGTCATGCCGGCCCACGTCATCTTCGAGAACATCGACGCCCGTCCGGCGGGCTTTTCCCGCTTCTGGCTGCAGGACATCCTGCGCGACAGGCTGGGTTTTCAGGGCGTGATCTTCAGCGACGACCTGACCATGGAAGGGGCCAGCGTGGCGGGTGGCATCGTGGCCCGGGCCGAGGCGGCGCACTCTGCCGGGTGCGACATGGTGCTGGTGTGCAACCGCCCGGACATGGCCGTAGACCTCCTCGACAACTGGCGTCCCCAGGCTCGTACGGGCAGTTGTGAGCGCATCGTAGCCCTGCGACCCAGGCCGGGTACGGCGCCGGCCGACCCCGTCACCCTTGCCGGCTGGGCGCCTTACTGCGTGGCCCGCGACAGCGT
>JABWBJ010000203.1 GCA_013360595.1 Gemmatimonadaceae bacterium
CGGTCGAATCCCGGCGCCACCACGTACACGGCGCCGCGCTTGCCGAGCGTCACGACGAGGGACCGCACGCCGGCCTGCATCGCGGTCGCGGCGAGCGCCATCGGGTCCGGCGCGAGCAGCGACATCTCTGCTTCGTTCACCTGCAGCAGGTCGGCGCACTCCAGCCACGGGCGCGCGTCGGGCAACGGCTGTGGAACGCGCAGGCCATCGGACCGGAGCCCGAGGAGCAGCGAGTGCAGGTCGAGGTAGATCGGCCCGCGGAAGTGCCGCCTGACGAGCTGCAGCGTCTCGAGGTCGAGCTCGAACCCGCTGATCAGGTTCACATACAGCGCATCGAGGTCGCGCAGGAGAGGCCGAAGCCCGGCCCAGGTCCAGGGAGGCACCCCGCCGGAAAGAATCTCGGACCGCAGTTCGTCCGTCGAGTACTCGAGCCGGACGCGATTGTTCGGCCCCGCCACCTCGATGGGCATGGCATCGGGGGCCAGACGCCGGAGTCCGCTGACGAACTCGCGCGCCCTCGGCCACAGGTCGCTCCCGACCTTGGCCAGCGGCACCACCTGCCAGGACTCCGGCAGGGCCGCATCGAACGCACTCAGCGCGTAGGTAATCCCGCCCCACTCCTCCACGGGCCCGTCGCGCGGGTCGCGCCCGTAGATGACGTCCCAGACGAAGGTGCCGATGACGCCAAGGCGCATGATGGCAGATCGAAGAGAGAAGAGCGCGGAGAGCTGATCGCGGGCGGCTGATGCAAGCGCCCTGAAATCTGCCGACTGCCGACTCCCGTCAGCTATCTGCTACCGGCCATCCAGCGTCCCCTGCTGCTGATACGCCGCCACCGCCCCGACCACGCCGGCAGCGGCCAGCGTCCCGGGAACGATCTGACAGGCGTCGACGGCGGGGCGGAAGGCGCGCTTGCGCACTTCCCGGCGCAAAGGCACGAACAGCGTGTCGCCGGCCTGCGTCACGCCGCCGGCGATCACGACCACGTCGGGATTGAAGATGTTCAGCAGGTTGGCGACCCCGGCGCCCAGGAACCGCGCCGTCTCGCGGACCACGTCGAGCGCGACGTCGTCGCCCAGCCGCGCCGCCTCGTACACGGTCGCCGCGGTGATGCGGGTGAGGTCCCCACCGACCAGCCGTCCCATCAACGTGTCGTGATCGCCGCCGATGGCTTCACGGGCGCGCTCGGCGATGGATGGCCCGGACGCGTAGGCTTCCAGGCACCCGTAGTTCCCGCACTTGCAGCGGCGGCCCGTGATGTCGATGGTCGCGTGGCCGATCTCGCCGGCGACGTCGGACGCGCCGTGATACAGGCGCCCCCCCAGGATGATGCCACCGCCGATGCCGGTGCCGATCGTCATCCCGATCACGTTGCTGGCGCCCTTCGCTGCCCCGAGCCACCATTCGCCGAGCGTGGCGCAATTGGCGTCGTTGTCGATGCGCACCGGCAGCCGCGTCCGCTCGGCGATGACGTCCCGCAACGGAAAGTTCGTCCAGCCCAGGTTCGGCGTGGTAACCACGATCCCGCGCTCCCGGTCCAGTGGACCGGGCGCTCCGACGCCGACGCCCACGACGTCCTCGCGCCTGGCGCCGGTCTGCGCGATGGTCTCGGCGATCACGGTGTCGATCATGCGGACCATGCGGTCGACCACGGCATCGGCCCCCTGGTCGGGCCGCGTGGGCTCCGACCGGAGGGCCACCACGTCGCTTGCGCCATCCTCGGCCAGCGCGCCAGCCACGATGTTGGTTCCGCCGAGATCGACGCCGACCAGGTACTTCGTCCGTTGGGGCACGTGCCGTTGATGGAGGGGCGTGAGGGGCTTCCGTCCGGCGCTAGATCCTTCTCAGGAGAAGGTAGCTGCCCAGGGCCAGGATCAGAATCGCGAAGCCCTGCTTGATGCGGACCTGCGAAACGCGGCGGTTCAGCCGCGTGCCGAAGAGCGCCCCAACGGCGGCCACCCCGGTGAAGGAGCCCACCAGCCGCCAGTCGATCTCGACCTGGCCGATATACCCGGCGAAGCCGCTCAGCGCGTTAAGCGTGATGATGAGCAGGGAACTCCCGACCGCCTCCTTCATCGGGACGCCGGCGAGGTAGACCAGGGCGGGCACGATGAGAAACCCGCCGCCGGCGCCGATCAGGGCGGTCAGGGCGCCCACGCCCAGCGCCTCGAGCCCGACCATCGGGGTCAGCTGCATCGGGCGGGCCGGAGGACCAGCGGCCGGCGTCCGCAGGGAGTCGACGAGCATCACGATCGCGGCCGTGAACGCGAAGGCGGCGAACAGCGACAGCTGCACCGCCTCGGGTACCAGGTGGGACACCCGCGCGGTCGCGAAGGCCGACGCCATGGCCAGCACGCCGAAGGGGAGGCCGATCCGGAGGTTCACGCTCCCCTGGCGCCAGTGGCCCAGGAACCCCACGAATGCGCTGAGGCTGACCACGGCCAGGCTCATCGCGATCGCGGGCTTGGCCGGCACCTGGAACACGTACAGAAAGATGGGGACCGCGAGGATGGATCCGCCGCCACCGAGCAGTCCGAGCACCACGCCGACGCCCAGCCCGAGCAGGATCCCGGCGAACTCGTTAGGAACCGCCATGGGCCGGAATCGGTCGGGAGGAGACGTGGACGGGCGGTGACGGCGCGGACCGCAGGAACCTACGGGACCTCGGTGTCGTCCGAGAAGGGCCGGCGCCGGCCCCGCGCGCGGAGCACGGCGAGCGAGCGGACCCCGATGCGCCGCTCCCCCCTCCTCCCTCCCCCCTCCCCCCTCCCCCCCCGGTCAGGCGGTCGAACCGGCGGCCGGGGGCTCCGGCACGGCGACCAGGACGTACCGGTCGATCCCGGTGACCGAATAGCCGAGTCCGGACAGGGTGGCTCGGCAGTCGCGATCCAGGTCGTCGCTGTGGACGGAGAGGATGACGACGGGGCGCCGCTCGCGAAGGAGCCGCGCGGCGCCGGCCAGGACGAGGCGCTCGGCGCCCTCGACGTCGATCTTGATCACGTCCGGCGCGGGGACCTCGCCCGCGGCGTGCAACGATGGAGCGTCGGCCAGAAAGACGATCGCGACGATCCGGCCGCCGATCCCGAGGCTTTCGGTCAATGGACGATGATGACCGCCGCGCCGGCGCATTTGTTCGCGGCCACGTCGCACGGCGAACTGTTCGCCATTCGGCTGACCGACGGCCACGTCGAGTGGCGCATTGCCACGTCGCCGCGCGTGGGCACGCGCCTGACGACGGACGGGACGTGGATCGCCTACTCCGGCTGGGAAGAGCGCCGCGCGGTCGTCGGCCTGGTCGATGCGGCAACCGGCGTGTTGTCGCGACAGGTCGCGCTGGCCTCGGAGCGGCCGCTGCAAATGCTGACGTTCACCGACGACGGTTATCTGCTGGCCGTCACGACCACGACCGCGCACGCCATCGAGCCGCGCGACGGAACGATCGTGTGGACCGCCCGGCTGTCCGGCCCCGCGGTCGTGACGAGCATCTGCGTCGGACCGGATGCGCTGTTTGTTTCGACCGACGGCGTTCGACTGGACCGCATCGACTTGCTGACCGGCCGGCTGGACTGGACCTCGCCGCCGCTGGCGCCCGCGGCGAATCAGTCGATGCGCTGTCGCTGGGTGAACGACGTGCTGGTGTGCGCCGGCGACGAGACGATGGCGGCCGTCGATCCGGCGTCAGGGGCAATCCTCTGGGAGGCCCGCGATCTGCGCTGGTCGGATGCCGCGTCGCTGATCGGGCTGGAAGATTCGGTCGTTGTGGTTACGTCAGGTGACGGCGATCCGGACAATGCCGCGAATGCCGACCGCCCCGCCGCGGAGGCACAGCCGCCGGCGCCCGTCGGCGGCAAAGCGGCGGAGGAAGATGCCCGCAAGTCCCAGCGATGGCTCGTCGTCCGCCGGCTCGAGCCGCGCAGCGGCCGCGAGTTGCCGATTTCGGGCGCGGCTGATGCGGCGGAAGCCGAACGCACGCTGCGGCACGAGCGCGGCGATGGCGTCTACGTGCGTAACGGCGGGCTGCTGATTCGATCGGGCACAACGCTGACGGGATATGTAAACTCGCCGTGAATGCGAGCCCTCCGACCGGCATACATTTCGCGTATCACGGGTTTGCCGGCAGGACGAATCAGAGATGCGCCGCGGCGAAACAGGAACGCCGACACAGCGTTGAACCGTGTCTATCTCACGTGGGCGGAAATCCCAATTCAGGGTGAACCATTACATGGCGGCGCCGCCATCGCCGCTCGTCACGCAGACGAGGGGACACATGCACAAAGCTACGGGACGACCCGGGCGCTGACAATGGTAACCGTCGGTATTGGCACATCGGTTAGGACGTTTCCGTCGTTCAGTTGGTAGTTGCCGCGCGGCGCTTGTGCCAACGCGTCCAGTACCTCGATGCCCTCAATCACTGCCCCGAAAACCGCCGATCCCAGCCCTTCAGGATCATTCAGGTTCGGGTAGTCGAGCTTGAGATTGTCTGCAAGATTGAAGCAGAAGTGAGCCAAGCCCTGGTAGTAGATGTTGGAGTGGTGCGTAGAAAGCGTACCTCTAAGGTTGCTCAGTCCATTGTCCGACTCGTTGCGCGGACAAGGTGGGATTGAATCACGCTGCGTCACTGGTACGAAGCCCGGTAGAAAAGTGCCGACGAGTGCGTTGTGCGAGTTGACCGATTCGAACATGACGCCGTCGTACTTGCCCGTCGACACATGATAGAGGAAGTTGTCCACGGTCTCGGGTGCCGCGTTGGGGTAAAGCTCGACGAGCATTGTGCCGAGTGTCGTTTCGATTCTTACGCGGGGCCGGGCAGAGATTGCGGCGGATGCCTGCGAAGGCGCCACTGCGTCAACTATCCGCGCGAGGCTCGAATCAGCGCCTCCAGGATGTGGCGGGGTATTCGAGGTTTCCGCCAAAAGAACGAATCCTCCAAGCATAATTGCTAACGCAATTGGTGCGAATTGAATGCGTCGACGTGACATGATGCTCTCCCGAACGACGTGGGTTGGAGGTAATCTGATCAAGACGCCGAATGGTCTAAGTAACCTCAAAAACAAAAGAAAGCAAGAGTGGTGAAATGTTTCACTCAAAGTGAGACAACCCGCCGTTCAGAATAAGGTACGGTTCCGCTGACCGGGTAGGGCAGCAGGCGTTGTCGCAGTTTGAGATTC
>JABWBJ010000204.1 GCA_013360595.1 Gemmatimonadaceae bacterium
CGGCGGGACGATCTTCGGGACGCTGGGCGCCCTGTTCGTTGTGCCCGCGTTGCTCGTGGGGCGGCGGAAGGCCGGTGGCGGGTGGCGGAAGGGCCGGCCGGCGGTGGCTGCTCCGATCGCGCCCGAGCCGCAGGCGACCTGAGTTCCACCGGCGGGGACTGCTCACGTTCCCCCAGTGCTCAACTGAGTGGGCGATGCCCCGCGGCAGCGGCTCTTGCTGACCCCAAGTATCCCTTCTAGCTTTCGGTGTTTCTTCGGAACTACACAAACTGGGTGTGAGATGCCGACATGGGCCTGAAGACCGGCATCGAATGGACCGAGGCAACCTGGAACCCGGTCACTGGATGCACCAAGGTGACAACCGGGTGCGATCACTGCTACGCGGCTCTGCTCGCGGAGCGGCGCCTGCGGGGCCTGTATCTCGCCAAGGCACCGACGCGAAACACCCCGGAAAGCAGGGCCGACCCGTTCGCGGTGCGGTTGTGGCCGGAGCGCCTGCGCGCGCCACTCGCGTGGAACGAGCCGCGCATGGTGTTCGTGAACTCCATGTCCGACCTGTTTCACCACGATGTCCCGGACGATTTCGTCCGACGCGTATTCGAGGTGATGCTCGCGGCGGGCCGGCACGTCTTTCAGGTGCTAACGAAACGCCCGTCGCGCGCCGCGCGGTTCTGGGCAAAGCACGCGCACGTCCTCGGACACGAAGCCGTCCCTCCGCACATCTGGATAGGCACGTCGGTCGAGAACCAGGAGGTCACCTATCGCGTGCGCCATCTGGCCGACGTCCCGGCGCAGGTGCGGTTCCTCTCGTGCGAGCCGCTGCTTGGCCCGCTCGATCTGAACCTGGATTCAATCCACTGGGTGATCGCGGGCGGAGAGAGCGGTGCCGGGTTCCGTGCCATGCACCCGGATTGGGCCCGACTCGTCCGGGATCAATGCGTTGCAGCGCGCGTCCCCTTCTTTTTCAAGCAGTGGGGCGGGCTGACGCCCAAGGCAGGGGGCAACCGCCTGGATCGGCGGGTGTGGCGGCAGTACCCCTTCCTGCCCGGGATGCCCCTCGATACACGCCGACCACGGCCGGCGTCGCGTAACCGGCGCGCCGAGTCGGCTTCGTTCTCCGTTGCCGGGTGACCGATGATGGCGCGAGGCGAGGCGGATTCCAATCCAGACTACTGGAACGAGTACACGAATCTCCAGCAGGTCAAGCACGACCTCATTCGCTGCTACCTCGGCGGCTGGTTCGCCAAGCTTGGGTTCTGGGCCGGCCGCGTTGTCTATCTCGACACGCACTCGGGCCGCGGAAAGTACAACAGCGGTGAACTCGGCTCGCCGCTCGTTGCACTCGACACGCTGCTGAACCACCGTGCGCGCCACCGGTTGCTGTCGACATCCGAGTTCGTGTTTCTTTTCATCGAGCGTGATGCCGAGAATCTCGAGCGCCTGAAGCGGGAACTGGCCTCGAGACAGCTGCCGCGGAACGTCCGTGTCGATCCACATTGCGGCGACGCGTTCGCGGTGATCGACGACATCGTGAGGAACACGAAGGCGCTCGCTCCCGCGTTTGTCTTTGTCGATCCGTACGGTTTCAAGATCCCCGCTGCAACGTTGCGCGCGCTGCTGCGCGCCGGACGGGTCGAGTTGTTCATCAACGTGATCTGGCGTGAGCTGGACATGGCGATCAGCCAGGCCAGGTCAGGCTTGAAGCCGGGCATGGCGGCAACGCTCACGGAGGTGTTCGACGGCGAGGAGTGGCGGGATATCGCCGCGCCCGGTCTGGACGAACGCGCCGATCAAGCCGTGCGCCTCCTCGCGAGCAAGCTTGGAGCGAAGTGGCACACGTATATCCGCATGCTCGGTGACAACGATCGCACTCGCTACGTCCTCCTTCACCTGACGAATCACGACGAGGGACGCGACCTGATGAAGGACTGCATGTGGAAGGTCGCTCCCGATGGCGGCTACTACGCTCGGAAATCCGTGGACCCGGGCCAGCTCGTCCTTATCAGCCCCACGCCCGACCCGGCCCCGCCTCGCCAGTGGGCTGTCGAGAGATTGAGAGCTCAGCCGCGGCGCTGGCACGAGTTGCAGGAGGACCTGCGCTCTGAGCTGTGGCGCGAGCCGCAATTGAAAGCAGTAATTCGCGAACTGCGGAAGGAAGGCGTCATCTCGGCGTCGGAGTATGAGGGCACGTCTTCTTTCAAGGCAGACCCATGGTTGCGCCTTGGCACTACCCGTACGGAAGAGTAGGATACCGTGCCGAGGCCCATCACGCCCGTCCGTTACAACATCGAGTGCCGCGAGGCCCCCATCGCTGCTGTCGAGGCCTGCCCTCCGCGGGCTCGCCCGGCACGGCGCCTCCGATAGCGCTGCCGGGCGGTGGCGCGTAGTACTTTCCCCGGGCCGGCAGGATCGAATCGGCCCTCGCCGCTACCCGACCCCACTGCCCGCCCTGCACATGCTGCGTCGTTCGCTGTTCGTTCTCACTCTCGTCCTGGCGGGGCCGCTTCAGGCCCAGACCGGTCGTCTGCAGGCCGAGATCGACCGCCGCGCGAAGGACCTCGAGGCCAGGGTGGTGGCCTGGCGCCGCGACATCCACCAGCATCCCGAGCTCGGGAACCGCGAGTTCCGGACCTCGAAGCTCGTGGCGGATCACCTCCAGCGACTTGGCCTGGAGGTGCGCACGGGGGTCGGGAAGACCGGCGTCGTTGGTCTCCTTCGCGGCGGCCGGCCCGGGCCGGTGGTGGCCCTCAGGGCCGACATGGATGCACTCCCGGTGACCGAGGAGGTGGACCTGCCGTTCAAGTCCACCGTCAAGGCGTCGTACAACGGCCAGGAGGTGGGCGTGATGCACGCCTGCGGCCATGACGCGCACGTTGCGATACTGATGGGCGTCGCGGAACTCCTCACCGCGATCAGGGCCGAGATCCCGGGGACGGTGAAGTTCATCTTCCAGCCCGCCGAGGAAGGACCGCCGGTGGGTGAAGAAGGCGGCGCGCCGCTGATGCTGAAGGAGGGCGCGTTCGAGAACCCGAAGGTGGACGCGGTCTTCGGCCTCCATGTCTTCCCCATGGAAGTCGGGCACGCGGAGTACCGCAGCGGCGGCCTGATGGCGAGTTCCGACAACTTCTACATCACGGTGAAGGGACGGCAGACGCATGGCGCGCTGCCCTGGGCCGGCATCGACCCGATCGTGGCGGCGTCCCAGATCGTCCTCGGACTCCAGACGCTCACCAGCCGCCAGACGGACCTGACGCTCACGCCGGCCGTGGTGACCGTGGGCATGATGCGCGGCGGGATCCGCACCAACATCGTGCCAGACAGCGTCGAACTGGCCGGCACGATCCGGACGTTCGACGAGAAGGTCCGGGCCGACCTCCACCAGCGCCTGACGAGGACGGCGGAGTCGATCGCCGCCGCCAGCGGGGCGACGGCCACGGTCCGCATCCAGAAGATGACGCCGGTGACCTGGAACGATCCGGCGCTGACGGGCCGCATGATCCCGACGCTGGAACGCGTCCTCGGCACGGACCGGGTGAAGGTCGGCCAGCTGACGACGACCGCCGAGGATTTCTCGTACTTCCAGCAGGCGGCGCCGGGCCTCTTCTTCTTCATCGGCGTGACGCCGAAGGACCGCCTGGGTCAGGCGGCCCCCAATCACTCGCCGAGGTTCTTCGTCGACGAAGGCGTGTTGGTGCCGGGGATGCGGGCGATGGCGAGCCTGGCGCTCGATTACCTCGCGGCGCCGCGACCCTGAACTACGGCGCCCCGCACGTCCGTCCGCCGGCCGCCGCGGCCTCCACCATCGCCACGATTTCCTCCAGCGAGGTCGCGCCGCGGTCGCGATCGTACCACGCCATCTTCCCCTCGAACGAGCCGCCGTTGCGCATGAACTCGATGAGAGGCGCGGGGCGCTCGATCCAGCACCCGCGCTCGTTGAACTGCGCGTCGAGCAGGACGATTGTCGGCGTGGCGGCGCGGCCGTCCGGCGTTCGATGCGCCTCCATCACCGAGCGGCCGGTGGTCGAGTTCACCAGGCGCATCTCGATCCCGGGCACGTGGTCGAGGAAGCTGGCCAGATACGGCACCGAGTTCACGGAGTCGCTGCACCCCGGGACGGTCACGACGAGCAGCTTCCACCCGGTGCCGGCCGCGTTGGCGCGGGCCACCAGCGCATCCGGCGCCACCTTGAGCGCGTAGTTCCCTTCCCACTGCGCCTTGCGCGCCGTGGCGCCGGCCACGAAGTCTGCAAAGGTCTGGCCCGACTGAAACAGCGCCTGGTATGTCGAATCCGCCGCCCCATGACTCGCGACTCGTGAGGCGTGACTCTGCCGGGCGGCCGGATTCGGCCGGTCGTGACTCATGCGCCGTGAGTCGTGACCCGGCAGGGCGCTCGCGACGCAGGCCGCGAACGCCAATGGCAGTGTGAGCATGGGCGCTTCGGCTATTTCCTGATCAGCGCCTTCACGTCGGCCGGAAGCTCGAGGTCCTTGTCGGTCACCGTGTCCCATTCCCACGAGGTGACCGTCGTCTTCATTTCGGCGCCCATCAGCGAGGCGCTCATGACCGTCGCGCGCTTCACGCCGCCGAAGTCCTTGTATTCGCTGTGGAAGGTCGTGACTTCCATTTCGCCCATGGCGCTCGTCTGCTTCGCGATGGTCGCGACCAGGAGGCCGTCGCTCACGCCGAAGCAGTCATGGGTCACCCGGCCGGACTTCCAGGTGTGCTTCACCTTGTAGCACTCCCGGCCGTTCATGCTCGTCTTCTCCACCGTCTCCGAGCCGACGATCCTGGCCGACATCCGGGTGGCGACGTCGGGTTCGGCTTCTTCGGCGACCTGGTCGGCCTCGGCGCCCTGGAGGATGCGCGCCCCTTGCGCCGGGTCCTTCGACCAGGCGTTGGTGCCGTCGTAGCCGGTCTGCACTTCACCCAGCCCGGGAATGGTCATCCGGGTCATGAAGAGATTGGGGAAGAGATTCACGGCCTCGATCTCGGCCCGCATGTTCATCGCCGCGATCTCGACGGTGGCCTTCATCCGGGCCGACTTGTGCGCCTTCCAGGCGTCGCCGCCCACTTCCTTCGCGTAGCGCGCGATCAGGTCCTTCGCGTCAGGCAGCGCCTGCGCGGCGGCCCGCGGCGCGAACGCCGCCGCGAGCGCCACGGTG
>JABWBJ010000205.1 GCA_013360595.1 Gemmatimonadaceae bacterium
GCCGGCATCGACAAGCGCGGCAACGGCGTCGTCGCCGAGCCAGGGCCACCGCTCGGGAAAGGCGCCGTCGGCCACCGACCGGCCGGTCCGGATGAGGAGCCGGGGATGGGTTCCCGCGGGCCCGTCCAGGCCGAGTCCCGCCAGCGAGAGCGGCCCGTCACCGGCGGACGCGTGGACCACGCTCACCGGACCGCTGAACGCCGCGAGTGGAAGCGTCTCGGCCGTTCCCCAGGCGCCGTCCACATGGTACGGCGCGTCCGCGTGCGTCCCCGCGTGCGGGCTGGTCGTGATCGTGCTGACGTTCACGCTGTCCCCGCGCGCGATCGCCCAGCTCCAGGTGCAGGCGAACGGGCTCTCGCCGGGCCAGACCGGCGTCAGCGCGTGCACGGGGACGGACAGGTCGAACAGCACGCCGTCCCCGCCTGACGAGCGGCCGCTCACGACGCCGAGGGGGCGGATTCGAAGAACCGGCGCCGGACATCCCAGAGGTCCGGGAAGAACCGCTGCCGGAGCGTGTGCTGCAGGTATCGCGCGCCGAGCGTGCCGCCGGTCCCGCCCGTGTCCGGGCCGATGATGCGCTCCACGAGCTGGACATGGAGGTAGCGCCAGCGCTGGAACCCCTGTTCGTACTCGATCAACGCTTCGGCCAGCAGGAACTCGGCCGTGGGCCCGGGCCCCAGGTACAGCTGCTCCAAAGTCGTGCCCCGGGTCGCCAGCAGCTTCAGGAAGAGCGACTGCAACGTGGGCTGCGCGAGCGCGCGCCCCACCGACGGCGGGACGGGACCGTGTTCGCGCAGGACCGCCAGAAAGTGCTCCTCGCGAAGGCCGCTCATCGCCTCGATCGCGCGGAACTGGTGGCTCTGTCCGCCACTCGACGAGCCCAGGTATCCGCGGAACTGGGCGAACCGCTGCGGAGGAAGGGTATCCAGGGCCGACAGCTGGTCGGAGACGATGCGGACCAGCGCGTTCAGCCGGCGCATGGTGTGCAGCGCCTTCACCGTGGCGGCCGCGCCCAGGTGATCGGTGAGGTTGTCGAGTTCGCGCAGGATCACCTTGAACCACAGCTCGCTGGCCTGGTGCACGACGATGAACAGCAGTTCGTCGGGATGCTCGGGCACCGACCGGGCCGCCTGGAGCTGCAGGAGTTCGTCCACCTTCAGGTAGGTTCCGTACGTGAGCTCGGGCCGATGGTCCGTCGTCATGGTCAGAAGGTGGCGACCGGGAGACCGACCACGTCGTCGACCTGCACGGTCTCGGTGGTGTGGAAAGGTTCACCGTACCGGGTGCGGATCAGGGAGCCGTAGTGCGCCGCCTGATGGCGGACGATGTCGAGCAGCGGTTCGCCGTTCGGGTAGACCTCACCGGCCTGCGTGGCGCCACCGAACTGGCTGGCATACGCGCCGATCGCCGCCAGCTTCTCCTCCATCTCCGCCGAGATGTCGACGACGAACGTCGGCTTGAGATAGTCCTCGCGATACGTGATGGCGTGGAGGACCTTCCGCGGCCGGTGGGCGGGCAGCGAGGGATCGATCATGCGCAGGCCCGCGACGAAGCAGGCGTCGCGCACGAGCTCGGCGGTGACCCGATGGTCCGGATGCCGGCCGAACGGCGAGGGCGCGGTCGTGATGACCACCTGCGGCTTCAGGCGGCGGACGACCCGCGCGACGGCCAGCCGGGTCTCAGGGGTGTTGACCAGGCCGCTGTCGGGAAGGGCCAGGTTCTCGCGGATGGCCACGCGCAGGATCTCGGCGGCCCGGCGGGCTTCCAGGGCGCGATCCGCGACCGTGCCGCGGCTGGCCATCTCGCCGCGCGAGAGGTCGAGCACCCCGACGCGGTATCCCTGCTTCGCCGACCGGAGGAGGGTTCCGCCACAGGTGAGTTCGGCGTCGTCCGGGTGCGGGAAGACCGCCAGGAGGTCAACGGTGTCCATTGCCGGAAATGTAAGGCGGTCAACCGGTTCGCGCGTCGCGGGGGACGCTCGCGGATACCTGTCCGGCCGGTTAAGCGAGGATTACGAATGCATGACGGCTGCTACGGAAACGCCGCCGCGCCCGCACAATGGTGACGCGTTTCCGGCATTCCGCGGCACCGACGACGACACGCGGCAGCGGATGGGAGCAGGCGCAGACAACTTCCCGGGGGCCGCACGGTGTCTAACCGGGCCGACAGGCAGGGCCGCTGTCGCGTCGCACGCTGTCGGATCCACACCTCGAGGTTCAGACCATGCGATTCCTTCGTCCGCGCCGGCTCCTGATCGCGGTCCTCGTGCTGGCGGTCGGGATTCCGGTAACCCTCCTCCTGGCCCGCGATCGTTCCGCGGACGCGGCGCCGCTCCAGGCGCAGGTGCGGCGCGGCGACTTCCGCGTGACGGTGACGACCTCGGGCGAGCTGCGGGCCCCGAAGTACGTGCAGATCCAGCTCCCGCCTAACGCCACGCAGGCGCAGGTCTTCCAGGGGCTGAAGATCCTGTCCATCGTTCCCGAGGGCACCATCGTGCAGGAGGGGGAGAAGGTCGCCGAGATCGACCGGTCCCCGTACGCGACCAAACAGACGGAGGTCATGCTCACCTTGCAGAAGGCGGAGGCGCAGTACGAGCAGGCCATGCTCGACTCGACGCTGAATCTCGGGAAAGCGCGCGAGGACATGAAGACGATGGAGATCGCGCTCGAGGAGAAGCGGATCGCGAAGGAGCAGGCCGTCTACGAGGCACCGAGCGTGAAGCGCCAGGCCGAACTCGAGTACGAGAAGGCGGAGCGGGCCCTGGCCCAGGCCAAGGTGGACTACAAGACCAAGACCGAGCAGGCCCAGGCCAAGATGCGGGAGGTGGGGGCCGACCGGGACCGGCAGCGGAACCTCCTCAAGAACATCCAGGACGTGATGTCGGCGATGACGATCAACGCGCCGGCCGCCGGCATGGTCATCTATGTGAAGGAGTGGAACGGCCGCAAGAAGACGGTGAACTCCACGGTGAGTCCCTGGGAGCCGACGGTGGCCACGCTCCCCGACCTGTCGGTGATGGAGTCGATCACCTACGTGAACGAGATCGACGTCCGCAAGCTGCGCGTGGGCCAACCGGTCACCGTGACGCTCGACGCCGATCCGAGCAGGAAGCTCGTCGGGACGGTCAAGCAGGTGGCGAACGTCGGCGAACAGCGTCCGAACTCGGACGCCAAGGTCTTCGAGGTGCTGGTGAACATCGAGAAGCCGGACACCTCGCTCCGGCCGGGGATGACGACGGGCAATGAAGTCGAGACGCAGGCCCTGCGGGACGTGCTGTTCATTCCCCTGGACGCGCTGGTGGTCGAGGACGGGATCCCGATCGTGTTCCGCCAGGACGGCAATCGCGTGGTGAAGCAGGAAGTCGCCACCGGGGCGATGAACGACGACGAGGTGGTGATCGTGAAGGGGCTCGAGGAAGGGCAGACGGTGCTCCTCTCGCCGCCGCTCAATCGCGCCGAACTCGAGCTGATCCGTCTGCCCGGGTCCGCGAACATGTCTCCGTCGGGCTCGACGGGCGACACCGCCCAGCGGATGACGGTTCCGCCGGCCGGGACGAAGTCGCCCGCTCCGGGCGGGAGCCCCCCGCCGGCCCGGAAGAACTGACCGTGCGGTTCGATCGGGAGCGGGCCGCCGCGATCCGGGGACAGGTCACGGCCCACGTGCTCTTCGGCATGCGCACCGCCGCGGAAGCGGTCGCGCACAACAAGCTCCGGGCCGGTCTCACGTCGCTCGGCATCCTCTTCGGCGTGGCGTCGGTGATCGCGATGCTGGCCATCGGCCGCGGCGCCAAGCAGGAGATCCTCCAGCAGATGCAGCTGCTGGGCTCCAACAACATCATCATCACGCCGCTGGTGGAGCAGAAGGAAGGGGAGGCGAAGGAGGAGGATCCGAACCGCAAGGAGGTCAAGCGGTTCACGCCGGGTCTCACGTATCGCGACGTCGAGGCCATTCAGCGGATGGTCCCGGACATCGACGTGGCGAGCGCGGAGATCGTGGTGAACACCACGATCACGCGGGAAGGGCGCCGGCGTTCCGGGAAGGTGGTCGGGGTGGACACGACCTACTTCCGCCTGACGAACGAGGCTCTGTCGGAGGGGGCGTACTTCAGCCCGAGCCAGATCGAGCGCGGGCGGCCGGTCGCGATCATCGGCTACGGGGTGCGGACCCGCTTCTTCACCACGGAGGAACCGATCGGCGCGGCGATCAAGGTCGGCGACTCGTGGCTGACGGTGGTCGGGGTGCTCAAGGACCGCCGGATCAGCAACGAGACGGCGCAGCGCCTCGGCATCCGCGATCCCAACATGGACGTCTACGTCCCGGTGCGGACGATGCTGCTGCGGTTTCGCGACCGGGCCGCCCTGTCGCAGAAGGAGGTGCAGGAGGCGAACCGCGGCGGGGGCGAGGGCATCATCGTGATTTCGGGCCAGCAGACCGAGGAGACCGAGGAGCAGCGCGCCGAGCGGACGAACATCCACCAGCTGGACCGGATCATCGTGCGCGTGAAGGAGGCGTCGAAGGTGCCGGCGGTCGCCGAACTGCTGCAGCGGATGCTGCAGCGCCGGCACAACCAGGTGATCGACTTCGAGATCTCCGTGCCCGAGCTGCTCCTCCAGCAGGAGCAGCGGACGCGCACCATCTTCAACATCGTCCTGGGCGCCATCGCGTCGATCTCGCTCATCGTGGGCGGGATCGGGATCATGAACATCATGCTGGCGTCGGTGCTGGAGCGCACGCGCGAGATCGGCGTCCGGCGGGCGATGGGGGCGACGCAGCGGGACATCCTGTTCCAGTTCCTGAGCGAAGCCGTCCTGATCAGCGTGGCCGGCGGCGTGGCCGGGATCGTCGCCGGTGCGACGTTCAGCTTCGGCATCGAGCGGTTCGCCGACATCCAGACGCTGGTGTCCTCGATCTCGATCGTGGTGGCGTTCGGCGTGTCGTTCACGGTGGGACTGGTCTTCGGCATCGTGCCGGCCTGGCGCGCCGCCAGGGCCGATCCGGTGGTGAGCCTTCGATACGAGTGACGACGATGACATCCTCCATGCGACGTTCGGCCCGCGCGGCCACCGCCGGGCTGGCCCTGCTCGCGACCGTGGCCGGCGGCCAGGGCGCT
>JABWBJ010000206.1 GCA_013360595.1 Gemmatimonadaceae bacterium
CCCGGCTGCGGGACCGTGGGGCGGCGCAGGTGGCCGCGGATGCGATCCGGGCCGTGATGTGGGAGAAGAGCGGCATCGACCGGAACGGGCGGGGCCTCCGCGAGTGCCTGGATGCGCTCACCGGCATTCGTGACCGCTTGCCGCCGGGGGCGACCGAGGAGATCAACCTGTGCGAGACTGCCGTCCTGATCGCCACGGCGGCCCTGGCGCGGAAGGAGTCCCGCGGCGGTCACCACCGCAGCGACTTCCCGAAGCCCCGGAAAGGGTTTGCGAGGAAGCACATCGAACTCTGAGTCCGCGAGCGGCCGGGCCGGACGACCGCGGAGCATCCGCCAACACGTGTAGATTCAGGGCATGCCTGCGCACCCGCACGACGAACTTGCCGGCCGGATCCGATCGCTCGCCAGGCAGCGCAACGCGGTCATCCTGGCGCACAACTACGAACGGCCGGAGGTTCAGGACGTCGCGGACTTCGTCGGCGACTCCCTCGGCCTCTCCCGCGAGGCCGCGAAGACGGCCGCCGAGGTGATCGTCTTCTGCGGCGTGCACTTCATGGCCGAAACGGCCGCCATCCTGTCGCCGGAGAAGACGGTCCTCCTCCCCGACCTCGCCGCCGGCTGTTCGCTGGCGGACACGATCACGGCCGACCAGCTGCGGGCCTGGAAGGCGGAGCATCCCGGCGCGGTGGTCGTGTCGTATGTGAACACCTCCGCGGCGGTGAAGGCCGAGAGCGACTACTGCTGCACGTCGGGGAACGCGGTGGAGATCGTCAACTCCATTCCGGCGGACCGCGAGATCCTCTTTCTGCCCGACTTCTTCCTCGGCGCGCACGTGCGGCGCGTGACCGGGCGCGAGAACATGCGCCTGTGGCTCGGAGAGTGTCACGTCCACGCCGGGATCACCCCGATGAGTCTCGCACGGCAACGGGCGGAACACCCGACGGCGGAACTGCTCGTGCACCCCGAATGTGGTTGCGCCACGAGCGTCATGGAGGCGCTTTCGGCCGGGGCGATTCCGGCGGAGGGGGTGCAGGTGCTCTCGACCGAGGGCATGATCCGGCGGCCGGCTCAATCGCCGAACCGGAAGTTCATCGTCGCGACCGAGACGGGGATTCTGCACCGGCTTCGGCGCGCCAATCCGGACAAGACGTTCATTCCGGCGTCGGACCGCGCCGAGTGCCAATACATGAAACTGACCACGTTGCCCAAGGTGCTGGCTTCCCTGGAGCGCATGCAGCATGTCGTGAGCGTGCCGGCGGACGTGGCGGCTCGGGCGCGGCTGGCGCTGGAGCGGATGGTGGCGGTCGGGGGAAGCGCACCGGCGCAGATGGCCGGAGCGGTCGGGTTCGACCCAGGCGAGTAGACGCGAACGCGGGAGTGCCGATGCCCGATCTCGAGCCGAATGCCCAACCTCCGCGTCGGATCACGCCGCTCGAGATGCCGGCGGTGGTGGCTCCCCGCGATGGCCTCCGCTTCCCGCTCACGCGGGAACAGCTGGCGGCCCGCGTCCGCGAGGCGCTCGAGGAGGATGGCGCCTTCAACGACATCACCACCATCGCGACGGTCCGGTCCGACCGGCGCGCGCGCGCGGCGCTCGTGGCGCGGCAGGGGGGAACGATCGCCGGACTCCCCTTCGCGCTCGAGACGTTCCGCACGCTCGATCCCAAGGTCTCGATGCGCGTCGACACCGAGGACGGCCGTCGAGCGATGCGCGGCGACACGATCGTCTTCATTACCGGCCATGCCCGGTCCCTGCTTTCGGCCGAACGCGTCGCGCTCAACTTCCTCATGCGGCTGTCGGGCATCGCCACGACGACGTCCCGCTTCGTGGACGCCGTGCGCGGCACCGGCGCCAGGATCCTCGATACGCGCAAGACCACGCCCGGCTGGCGCGCGCTCGAGAAGTACGCCGTGCGCGCCGGCGGGGGCACGAATCATCGCATGGATCTGTCGAGCTCGGTGCTGATCAAGGACAACCACCTGGCGGCGGTGGACGGGCAGGTCGCGGTGGCGGTCCGGCGGGCCCGGGAGCTCGCGCCGCCGGGAGCGACGGTGGAGGTGGAATGCGTCTCGCTGGAACAGGTGGTGGCGGCGCTGGCCAGCGGCGCCGACATCGTCCTGCTCGACAACATGCCGCTCGACCTCATGCGCGAATGCGTCCGTGCCACGGGGCGGCGCGCGCTGCTCGAGGCGTCAGGGGGCATCACGCTGGACAACGTGCGGGCCGTCGCCGAGACCGGCGTCGACCTGATCTCCGTCGGGGCGATCACGCACTCCGCCGCCGCCCTCAACCTCGCCCTGGATTTCGAGTGAGGGCGTGCGACGGCGGGACGCCCCCGCGCGCGGCCGAGTTCCGGCCCCGTGAGCCGCGGCTGCCCCTGCTGGCGGAGTGCGACGTCTGCGGCTCCGAGGACCTGGCCGAGATCCGGTGCAAGGTGATCTGCCGGAACTGCCGGACCATCCTGCAGAGCTGCGCCGACCTCTAACCGGACGCGCCGGAGGAGTGAGGCGCCCGGAGCGGCGCACCTCACCCCTCTCGCGAGCCTACGGGCAGGACCCGACCTGCGGCGCGGTGACCGTCAGGACGATGAAGCCCGAGACGCCCTCCGAGGTCGCGGTGATCTGCGTCGTGCCGGGCGTCACGCCGGTCGCGATCCCGGTGGCGGATCCGATGGTGGCGATCGCCTGCGTTCCCGAGATCCACGAGACCGATCGGCCCGTGAGGATGTTGCTGTTCGCGTCACGGGTGGTCGCCGTCAGCTGGATCTGCTGGCCGCAGACGACGCTCGGGTTCAACGGGCCGATGGTGACGCTGGCCACCGGGACGTTGGTGACGTTGGCGTCGACAATCTGGCTCAGGACACCGTCGACGCTCACCTGGATGCGCGCCACGCCTGCGGAGACCGCTGCGACGACGCCGAGCGGTGACACCGTGGCCACCGGCAGGTTGTCCGAGGTCCAGGTCACGGTCCGTCCCTGCAGCGACAGGACGTTGTTCGCGCTGTCGCGCGCCGTGGCCGTCAACTGACCCTGCTGGCCGACCTGCAGGTTCAGCGTCGGCGGCGTGATGGTCACCGACGACACCGGGACCGGCGTCACCTGAGCGACGACCGACGCCGAAACCAGATTGTCGCACGTGGCCGTGATGTTCGCCTGGCCGATCGAGACGCCGGTGACGAGTCCGTCACCCACCGACGCGACCAGCGGATTGCTCGATGTCCACGTGATGACGCGTCCCGTGAGCACCTGCTGGTTGACGTTGAGACACTCGGCCGTCAGCTGTCGCCCCTGGCCAAGCCGCACGACGTGAACCGACCCGACCGGCGCGATGCGGACACTGGCAACCGGTTCGGGCCTCACGCGGACGCGAACCCTCGCTTCTTTTCCGCCGGAGAACGCGGAGATCGTTGCCGTGCCCAGCGCGAACGGCGTGACGACGCCGGTCGTGCTCACGGTCGCGATGCCGGGATCCGAACTGCTCCACGTGATCTGCCGCCCGGTGATCGCGAGGCCGGCCGGTCCGACCAGCTGCGGGACGATCTGCCGAGTGGTCGTCAGCGGCAGGTCGAAGCTGTCAGGCGTCACGACGATGGACATCACTGGCGGAATGACGTTGATCCCGGCCTGCGCCGTCTTGCCGCCGGAGGCCACGGTAATGAGCGTCGTGCCGACCGCGATGCCGGTCACCGCGCCGTTGGTCGCGTCGATCGTGCCGATCTCCGGCCGGCTGGAGCTCCAGGTGAGCGGGCGTCCCGTCAGCGTGTTACCGGCGGCATCGCGCAGGGTGACGATCCAGCTGCTGTACGTCTCGCCGGGAGTGATCGAGTCCAGGCCCGGCTGGAGTTGAACGCTGGCGACGGCGACAGGATCCGCCGGCGTCGTGCAGGCAGACATGGCGGCGGCGCACCAGACGCCGAGCGCGAAGGGGAGGTACGGCCTACTCGATGACATCGGATCCTTGTGATCGCGAAGTGCCCGTGACCGGGATGGGAAATATGACTGCAGACAGCCAGTGACTGCTGTGGAGACACGCCGCCCGGCCACCGAACCGGAAACGGATCCGGCACCGTCGCATGTCACCTCGAAAGGACGACCAAGCGCACGCTCTGATAACTGGAACCGACCCCGACCGGTGCGGCGCTCAGACCGGCTGCACCGGGGCGGGTCCGGCGGCTCCATCTCCCGCTCTCGCCGTGAGTTGTCGCTCCATGGCCGGCCCGTCGGACGTCGGGAGGTCGCAGGCGAAGCCGTGGCAAACCCAGGCGGTGGCAAGGCCGCCATCGGCTGACCGCCCGTGCAGAAGGGCTGGGCGCAGCGTGCCGCTGGGGCCGCCGGCCAGAACGAGCCCCGGGACGAAGAGGCCGCCGGCGCGGGCCGCGAGCTCCCGGAACGGCTCGCTGGCGGGATCCCCTACCAGCGCCAGCTGCGTGCTCCCGTTCACCAGGGTGTCCGCCACGCCGGCCAGATGGCCCAGCGCCTGCGGGTAGCGGCCGAGCGTCTCCGCGGCTGACGACACGATGGCGGACGCCGCCTCCCGCCAGTCGCTCCGGTCGTCGAGATCTGCCCAGGCGAGGAGCAGCTCCGCCACCAGCGATCGCCCGGCGGGTGTGGCGTTGTCGGTGAAGTCGCGCGGCCTCACGATGAGGGACTCGGCATCGTTGGCGGTGTCGAACCAGTCACCCGTGTCGGGGTCCCGGTAGTGCGCCACCGCCGCCCGGGTAAGCTGCGCGGAGCGGTCGAGCCACCAGGGGTCGAACGTGGCGCCGTACACATCGAGGAAGGCGAGTCCCAGCGACGCCTGATCCTCGAGGACGCCGGCCGCCGAGATCCTGCCCCCCAGGGCGGCCCGGGCGGCGCGGTCATCGCGCACGAGGTGCGTGTCGAGGAATCGGCTGGCGCGGACCGCGGCGTCGAGGAAGTCGTCACGCTGGAAGGCTCGGGCGGCTTCGACGAAAGCCCGGATCATGAGCCCGTTCCACGACGCGACGATCTTGTCGTCCTTGCCGGGCCACGGGCGTCGTGACCGGACGTCGTACAGCGCGCGCCGCGCGCGGCCAAGCGCGGCCGCGACCTGCGACTCGTCGAGCCCGGTTCGCGCCGCGG
>JABWBJ010000207.1 GCA_013360595.1 Gemmatimonadaceae bacterium
TCGGGTCAGCCCGCGCCGCCACCGGGTCAGCCCGCGCCGCCGCCGGTTCCGGCCGCGGGGGACCTCCGCGAAACGCGCGAGAAGATGTCCACCCGGCGCCGCCGGATCGCCGAGCACCTGCTCGAGTCGCAGCATGCCACCGCACACCTCACCACCTTCAACGAGATCGACATGTCGGTGGTGGAGGCGCTGCGCGCGCGGGTGAAGGACCGCATCGAGAAGGAACACGGCGTCCGCCTCTCGTTCATGCCGTTCTTCGTGCGCGCGGCCTGTCTCGCGCTCCGGCAGTATCCGGTCGTGAACGCCCGCATCGACGGCGATCACATCGTGTACCACCACTACGTCAACATGGGCATCGCGGTCGCGTCCGACGCAGGCCTGGTGGTGCCGAACCTCAAGGACGTCGACCGGAAGGGGATCATCCAGGTCGGCCGGGAGATCGTCGACCTCGCGAAGAAGGCCCGCGACGGCAAGCTGGTGATGGACGACCTCACGGGAGGCACCTTCACCATCACCAACGGCGGCGTCTTCGGATCCCTGCTCTCGACGCCGATCATCAACTTCCCGCAGGTCGCCATCCTCGGCCTCCACAAGATCCAGGACCGGCCCATGGCGGTGGACGGCCGGGTCGAGATCCGGCCGATGATGTACGTTGCGCTGTCCTACGACCACCGGATCATCGATGGGCAGCAGGCCGTCCTCTTCCTCGTTAGGATCAAGGAACTGATGGAGGATCCGGCGCTCATGGTCATCGACTGAGCGCCGGTCACGGCCGCGTCACGGGCCGGTCCCGATCGCGGACGGCCCCCGATCCTCCCCGCCAGCCGCTCTTAACGTCCGCGGGACGCCGCGCTCCAACGCGCGGCAGGATGGCGGTAAACCATTTCCGGGCTTCCGGCATCCAACGTTTCGAGCGGCACGGCAGGCGCCGCCTCACGAGACCATGACACTTTCCCGAGGCCCGTCCCGTAGTGGACGCCGACGGAGCAAACCATGCTGATGACGAACGTGACAACCACGACCACCCGGGACGGCGCGGCCAGCGTCGTCGCGGCGCTCGCCGGATCCTGGCGCGGCCGGTTGCAGGACGCGCCGGGCGCGGTCGAGTCGTTCAACCTCGAACGTGAAACGACCGAACGCGTGCCGGGACAGGTCTTCCTGTTCACCACGCCGGCCGGCGTCGCCGCCGGCGTCCGCCTGCTCGAGGCCGCTGACCGCGCGTTCGTCGCCATGGTCGGACCCTACTTCGACCCGGCGGAAGGCGCGATGGTCGTCACCGTGCTCGAGGGAACCTGCGAGCCGGATCGCCTCGAAGGGGCGTTTCACACCAGGCGCTACAACTGGCGGGATACCATCCGCCAGGGACGATTTTCCGCGACGCGCGTCGAGCCGGTCTCGCGCGCCGCGTAACGAAAGGGGCACCGCGTTCCAACGCGGTGGGGGAGCGGGTGTGGTCGCCACCGGCGGTCACACCCGCTATTTTTTCCGGTCCCGATCGTCCCCAGGTCCCCCCTCCTCACCGGTGTCGACCGAGCAGCAGGCTTTCGATGTCGTCGTGATCGGCGGCGGTCCGGGCGGGTACGTCGCGGCGATCCGCGCGGCCCAGCTCGGGTTGCGCACCGCCTGCGTCGAGGCCGCGGCAACCCTCGGCGGCACCTGCGTGAACGTCGGGTGCATCCCCTCCAAGGCGCTCCTGCAGTCCTCCGAGCAGTTCGAGTTCGCCCGGCTGCACGCCCACGAGCATGGCATCGGCTTCGATGGTCTCCGCCTCGACCTCCACCAGATGCAGCGCCGCAAGGAGGACGTCGTGGCCCAGAACACCCGCGGCGTCGAGTTCCTGTTCCGCAAGCACAAGGTGACCTGGGTGAAAGGCTTCGGGACCCTCCGCGCCGGGAACGTCGTGGACGTCGCCATGCCGGACGGAACCACCCAGCCCGTGCCCGGCCGCCACGTCATCATCGCCACCGGCTCGGTGCCGCTCGAACTCCCCTTCCTCCCGTTCGACGAACGGCGCGTCGTGTCCAATACCGGCGCCCTCGCGCTCGCCGACGTTCCCCCGCACCTGGTCGTCATCGGCGGCGGCGTCATCGGCCTCGAACTGGGCTCGGTGTGGCGGCGGCTGGGAGCCAAGGTGTCGGTGGTGGAGCTCATGCCGGGCATCCTGCCGGGGATGGACGACGACGTGGTCAGGGAGGCGGACCGCGTCTTCCGGCGGCAGGGTCTGGAGCTGCACACCGACACCCGGGTGACCGGCGCCGAAGTCCGTGACGATCGGATCGTCGTGGCGCTCGAACGCGACGGACAGGCGCGGTCCCTGGAAGCGACCCACGTGCTGGTGGCGATCGGACGGAAGCCTGCCCTGGGCGGCATCGATGCCGCCGGCCTGGGGCTCGCCCTGGGTCGCCGCGGCGAGATCGTCGTGGACGACCGGATGCGCACCAACCTGCCCAATGTGTTCGCGATCGGCGACGCCACCGGCGGCAAGCTCCTCGCGCACAAGGCCGAGGAGGAAGGCGTCGTGGCCGCCGAGGTCATCGCCGGCCGCCCGAGCCGCATGCACTACCGTTCGATCCCGTCGGTCGTGTACACGTGGCCCGAGATCGCCTCGGTGGGACTGAGCGAACGGGAGGTCCGGGAAAGCGGCCGCGCCTGCACGACCGCGCGCTTTCCGTTTACCGCCAACGGACGGGCCCGGACGATGGGGGCCGCCTCCGGGTTCGTGAAGCTCGTGGCGGACTCCCGGACCGATGAACTGCTCGGCTGCCACATGATCGGACCGAATGTCTCGGAATTGATCAGCGAGGTGGTCCTGGCGTTCGAGTACCGGGGCGCCTCGGAGGACATCGCGCTGACCGTGCATGCGCACCCGACGCTCGCCGAAGCCACGAAGGAAGCCGCCCTGGCCGTGCTCGGGCGTGCCATCCACATCTAGGGCGGCGGCTCGGCGCATCGGGGTGGAAACGCCCGATTGCCGATCGCGGTACCGCCCCGTATCTCAGTCGCGTCGTCGCGGGACCGGCGCCCGTTCCGTCCCGGCGGCCCCTCACCACTCACGTCTCTCATCTCATGACTGACTTTGGGAAGTTCTTCCTCCCCGGCCCGACCGAAGTGAAGCCGGAGATCCTGGCCACGATGACCCGGCCGATGATCAGCCATCGCGGCGCCGAGATCGAAACGATGATGGCCCGCATCGACGAGCGGCTTCAGAACGTCTTTCGCACCTCGCACCCCGTTTTCACGGTCACCTCATCCGCCACGGGCCTGATGGAGGGCGGCGTCCGGAACACGGTGAAGTCGAAACTGCTCTGTCTCGTGAACGGGGCCTTCAGCAAGCGGTTCCACAAGGCGGCCGTCAACTCCGGGATCGCCTGCGACAAGCTCGAGGTCGAGGTCGGACATGCCCACACGCCGGAGATGCTGGCGGATGCGCTCCGGCGCGATCACTACGATGCGGTGACCGTCGTGCATTCGGAAACGTCGACGGGCGTCCTGAATCCGATTCGCGAGCTGACGGCGGCGGCCCATGCCCACGGTGACGTGGTGATGATCATCGACACCGTGTCGAGCATGGCCGCGGCGCCCATCGAGTGCGGGGCGTGGGATCTCGACTACGTGCTGACGGGCTCACAGAAGGCGCTCGCGCTCCCGCCGGGGCTGGCGTTCTGCACCGCGAACGATCGCGTGATGGAGCGGGCGAAGGCCAGCCGCATGCGCGGCCTGTACTTCGACCTCGTGGAGATCCACAGTTCGTGGACCAGGCACCAGTCGCCGAACACGCCGGCGGTGTCGCTCCTCTATGCACTCGATGCGCAGCTGGAGGTGCTGATGCGGGAGGGCATGGAGGCGCGCTGGTCGCGGCACGCCGCGATGGCGCAGCGCACGTGGGCGTGGGTCGACCAGCAACGCAGCGCCGGGCTCGACATCCGCGTCCTGGCGCCGGAGGGGTACCGCTCGCCGGCGGTGACGTGCATTTCGGCGCCGGCCGGCAGGACCGGTCCGCAGATCGTTTCGGCGATGAAGGCCCGGGGGTTCGTCATCACCCCGGGGTACGGGGATCTGAAGGACACGATGATCCGCATCGGCCACATGGGCGAGCACACCGTCGCGGAACTGGACGTGCTGCTGGACGCACTGGGCGAGGTGCTGGCGTCATGAGCGCGACGTTCCGGGTGCTCGTGGCCGACGCCATCTCGCTGGACGGACTGGCGCCGCTGCGGGATGATCCGCGCTTCGAGCTCGTGAACAAGCCGGGCCTGAAGGGTGACGACCTGGCCAATGCGATCGCGGAGGCGGACGCGGTGCTCGTGCGGAGCGCCACGCGGATCACCCGCGACAGCCTGGCGAAGGCGGATCGCCTCAAGGCGATCGGGCGGGCCGGGGTCGGCGTGGACACGATCGACGTCGATGCCGCCACCGAGCGGGGCATTCCGGTCCTCACGGCGCCGGAGGGAAACACCATCTCCGCCGCGGAACTCACCATGGCGCTCCTCCTCGGCCTCGCGAGGAAGGTCCCGGGCGCCGACCGCTCCATGAAGGCGGGGGAGTGGGACAAGAAGAGCTTCACGGGGACGGAGCTGTACGGCAAGACGCTCGGCCTGATTGGCGCCGGACGGATCGGCGGCGAGGTGGCGCGACGGGCCCGCGGCTTCGGCATGCGGGTGGTGGTGTACGACCCGTTTCTGAATGCCGAGCGCGCGCGGACCCTCGACGTGGAAACCGCGCCGTTCGACGAGGTCATCGAGCGGGCGGACGTCATCTCCGCCCACGTGCCGCTCACCGACGCCACGCGCAACCTGATCGGGGCGGCCCAGATCGCCCGGATGAAGAAGGGCGTCCTCCTGCTCAATGTCGCGCGCGGCGGCGTGGTGGACGAGGCGGCGCTGCTGGATGCCCTGAAGTCCGGCAAGGTCGCCGGCGCGGCGCTGGACGTGTTCGAGACCGAACCGCTGCCCGCGGACCATCCGTTCCGGTCGCTGCCTAACGTGGTTCTAACGCCGCACCTCGGGGCCTCGACCGCCGAGGCGCAGCACAGCGTGGCGATCGAGATCGCCGGCGCGGTGCGGGCCGCGCTGGCGGAG
>JABWBJ010000208.1 GCA_013360595.1 Gemmatimonadaceae bacterium
CTGCTCGTGGCCCTGTCGGTGGTCGGGCTCTCGGCGACGCGCGCCGAGGACCTGGAGGAGATTCTTGCGTTCAGCGGCGGCGTCGCGCTCTCGCTGCTGGCCCTGACGGCCAGCGCGGTCATGCTGTCGGTGCTGGCGCGGTCGGCGCTGCGGGCCGGGTGGCCGTACGTGGTGCGCCAGGGCGTGGCGAACCTCTACCGGCCCGGCAATCAGACGCGGAGCGTCGTCCTATCGTTAGGTTTCGGCGCGTTCCTGATCACGACGCTGTACCTGGTGCAGTCGAACCTCCTGGCGACCTTCCGGCAGGCCGAGTTCAATGCCCGCGGCAACCTGGTCTTCTTCGACATCCAGGACGACCAGATCCCGGGGGTGGACTCGATCGTCGCGGCGCAGGGGCACGAGTACGTCGAGCGGGTTCCGATCGTGACGATGCGCGTGGCCGCGATCAACGGGCAGACCGTGGCCGACATCCTGGCCGATTCCACGCGCCGGCGCGACGGCACGTGGGCCTTCCGGCGCGAATACCGGTCGACCTACCGCGACCGCGTGACCGACACGGAGCGGGTCCTCGCGGGGACCTGGTTCGGCGAGCGGCCCACGCCCCCCGGCGGCACGCGGCAGGTGTCCCTGGAGACCGAGGTCGCGTCATCGCTCGGGGTCGCGCTGGGCGACACCATCACCTGGAACGTGCAGGGCCTCGACGTGCCGACGGTGGTCACCAGCCTGCGCGAGGTGAACTGGCAGCGGTTCGAGCTCAACTTCTTCGCCGTCTTCGAACCGGCGGCGCTCGAACCGGCGCCGAAGACGTTTGCGGCCCTCGTCGCGGCGCCTGATGACTCGGCGATCGTGGCGCTGCAGCGCGACATCGTGCGCCGCTACCCCAACGTCGCCAGCCTCGACCTGTCGATCGTGCGGCGAACCGTGGCCGACATCTCGCGCCGCGCCACCACCGCGATCCGCTTCCTGGCGATCTTCAGTCTGGCGATGGGCGTGCCGGTCCTCTTCTCGGCCGTGTCAGCCACCCGGCGTGACCGGGTGCGGGAAGGCGTGCTGCTCAAGACGCTCGGCGCCACGCGCCGCCAGATCACGCGCATCCTGTTCAGCGAGTACGCGCTGCTGGGGCTCCTCGGGAGCCTGGCCGGCATGCTGCTCTCGTTCGGCGGCGCCTGGCTCCTCCTCAGGCACGTCTTCGAGCGTCCCTTCGAACCCGCGGTCGCCGAAGCGGGCGCGATCGCCGCCCTGATGATGGGACTGACGGTGACGATCGGACTCCTCGCCGGCCGCGACGTCTTCCGCGAAACGCCGATGGCGGCGCTGCGGGACACGTGAGGGGGAACAACTGCGAGTTGGGAGTTGGGAGTTGAGAGTTGAGAGTTGCAAGCCTCGCAACTCCCAACTCTCAACTCTCAACTGATCCGAACCACATACACCCGGGCCCCCGCGAATCCCACGGCCAACCCGCCGGGCGCCACCATCCGGAACGTCGTCTGCGGCGAGGCCAAGGTCCGCGTCAGGCGGAAATAGTTCCCCGACCCGGAGATCGACTTGGTGTCGACCGCGGCCGGGAGCGGCGTGACGAGCAGAGGGAACACGTTGTTGCTGGCGCCGGCCATCACGTCGCGTACGCCCCAGCTCCGCATCGTGTAGCGAGCCGGCAGGTTCGGCGCGAACAGACCGTCCATGAACTGGCTGATGAGCCAGCCGCTCAGCAGATCATCGAACTGGGCGCCGTTGGCGTGCTGGAGCAGGTTGCGCAACCCGATGTCCGGACCGCGCACCAGGTTGCGGAGGAAGGCCTTCATGTTGCCGCCGCTGTGGTGGTCCGCGGCGTACCGCAGGAACATCCAGGCCGCGCCGCGCGGCGACAGCTGCGTCCGCGCGTTGTTCGACGTCGGCGACGACGTGTCCGGCCGCTGCATCCAGCTCCGGTACCGCGCGAAGTTCTGCCGGAAGAACGCGTTGTAGTCGTCGCTGTTCTGCTGGCCGGGGTTCACGTCCTCGAACGTCAGCCGCTGGAAGTCCGTGAACCCGCGCTTCGCCCTCCCCACGATCTCCTCGGCAAAGTGCGACAGCGCCTCGTTCAACCACGCCGTCTCGGCGCTGTCGACCGCCGGGTCGAGGAGGCGGATCCCCTGGTTGATCATGTGCTGGAACTCGTGAGCGATCGTGCCGCGCGTGTTCTGCCGAACGGTCGCCACCGTCCGCTGGTTCCCGTTGATGGTGCCGTTGGGATCCGGAACCAGCATGTAGAAGATCTCCTGCTCGTTGGTCTGCGGGCAGCTCTGCCCGAGCTGCTGGTACTCGGACTTCCTGACGAGGTCGGCGCCCCAGAAGAAGCCGGCGACGAACCCGGCCGCCCCCTGCGGCGTCGCCCGGTTCACCTCGGACGTGTACAGAATCGTGACGCGCCCGTCCTCGTTCCGGTCCGTCTCGCGCCCGAAGTACAGCGTGTCGGTAGGGTAGATCAGCGACTCGAATTCGGCCGCGATCTCGTTGAAGTCCGTGCTCGTGAAGCCCGGCTGCGGCGCCGTGACGTCCTGCACGATCGTGGCGCGCGGCGTCACCTTCTTCACCACGGCCCGCACTTCGCGATACGTCTGGCAGAGGTTGCCGGAGTTGATGTCCGGTACGCGGTAGACGACCGTGTCGCCCTCCTGCGCAGTGGCGGCGGACAGGGCCCGAGCCAGCGCCGGCTCGCGGCTCCCCTGGCGGACGACCGCGCGGGCCCGCCGCAGCAGCTCGCGTTCCTGGTCGCGGATCCGTGCCTCGATCGCGTCCGCCTGCCGGATGGCCTGCTGCTCGAGATACTGCCTGGGATCGAAGGCGAACGCCGGGGCGTACGCGGACATCGCCGCCGCTCCCTGATGCAGCGCGACGGAGTAGAACCCCGTGTTGTCCTGGGCCTGCTCGGCGTTGGCCGTGACGAACAGGAAGTCGGAGGCTCCGGTGGTCGCAGCCAGCGTGATGCACTGCACCGCCGACGGGCCCGAGAAGATGCGCACCTCACCGAGCGCGAGCGACAGGGGGTTCGTGCACGGGTCCGGGTACACCACCAGCACCTGCGCTCCGACCTTGCCGGACGCCTCGGCCTCGATCGTGGCCTCGCCCGCGGACACGCCGGTGACCACGCCGGCGCCATCGATGGTCGCCACCGCCGGGGTGAGGGACCGCCAGACCACTTCGGCGTTCGCGATCCGCTTCCCGTCACGGTCGTACACGTTGGCGGTGAGCTGCACGGTGCTGCCAACGACGAGGTTCACCTGCGGGGCGGTGATGGCCACGACCGCAGGGACCTGAGGGGGCGGATCCGTCACGCCGTCCTTGCACGCCATCAGCGCCAGCGCGGCGCCCCACACTGCCCGTTGCTTCACGTGTGCTGAGACCATATCGAGGTTCTGGTTCCCGGGACCCGGTCCGGTCAGGAATCCTGACACCGGGCGAGGAGCGGCGCCCGGACGCTGCACGAAGTGTAGTGCCCGGCTGGTCGCCGCCAATGGTGCGGGCTGGCGGCCCGGATACCCGTGTCGCAGGTCACCGTTCCCGGTCTACGAGAGCGCCCCGGCGAGGTCGTCGATCAGGTCATCGGAGTGTTCGAGTCCCATGGACAGGCGCAGCAACCCTTCCGGGGCGCGCGTCGCCGACCCCTCGATCGAGGCCCGGTGTTCGATCAGGCTCTCGACGCCGCCGAGGGACTCCGCGAGCGAAAAGAAACGCAGGCCGTTCACGAAGGCGCGCACCGCGGGCGTGCCGCCTTCCAGCTCGATCGCGAGCATGGCGCCGAAGCCCGTCTGCTGGCGTTTCGCGATGTCGTGTCCCGGATGCGTTTCGAGGCCCGGGTAGTACACGCGCTTCACCTGCGGCTGCGTCGTGAGCCAGCGGGCGAGGCCGAGCGCATTGCGCTCGTGCAGCGCGAGCCGGGCGTGCAGGGTGCGCAGACCCCGCAGCGTTAGGAAGCTGTCGAAGGGCGCACCCGTGAGCCCGAGGCAGTTCGCCCACCAGACGAGGTCGCTCGCGGTCTGCGCATCGCGCGCCACGACTGCGCCGCCGACCACGTCGCTGTGACCGTTGAGATACTTGGTCGTCGAGTGCACGACGAGATCCGCACCGAGCGCGAGCGGCCGCTGCCAGGCGGGCGAAAGAAAGGTGTTGTCGACGACTACGCGGGCGCCGGCCGCATGCGCGAGCCGCGCGGTCGCTTCGATGTCCGTGATGCGCAGCAGCGGATTGCTGGGTGTTTCGATCCACACGAGCGCCGCGGGACGCTCGAGGGCACGCCCGAGGGCGCCGGGCTCGCCGAATTTCACGAAGTCGATCGCGAGTTCCCCGCGGCGCGCCCAGGCCGCGAACAGCCGGTAGGTGCCGCCGTAGCAGTCGTGGGGCGCGACGATGCGCGCACCGACGGGCAGCAGATGCCCGACAAGCGTGATCGCGGCCATGCCCGAGGCCGTGACCACGGCGCCCGCGCCCTCTTCCAGATCCGCGAGCGCCTGCGCGAGCTGATCGCGAGTCGGGTTGCCCGAGCGCGTGTAGTCGTAGGGCCCCTTCTCCCCGAAGGCGCGGAAAGCGAAGGTGGAGGTGAGATGAATCGGCGGCACGACCGCGCCGGTGGCGGGGTCGGTCTCGAGACCGGCGCGCACCGCGCGGGTGGCGGCGTCGGGGCGTTCGCTCAAACGGGTTCTCCCAGTGCAGCGGCAAAGATGGGGCGCAAGGCTTCCGCTTCCTTCAGGAAAGCATCATGGCCGTAGATGGACGACAGCTCGTGGAGCCGGGCGCGCGGCAGGCGCGCGGCGAGTGCCCGCATGTCGCCGAGCGGCACGAGCTGATCCTCGCGGATGGCGACAGCGGTCGTCGGCACGTAGACGCGCGTGGCATCCACCCTGTGCAGGTCGATCGACTCCGACAGACAGCAGAACGCTTCCCCGCGATAGCGCGCGGCATAGTCCGCGCCGCGGGCGAGCAGATAATCCTCGACGGGAAAGACGAAGCGTTCCTCCCGCCGCTGCGGCGGGCCCGCGAAACGTGCCGCGAATTCCTCGGGGCTCCGATACGTGGACATCGCGAGCGCGCGGGCGAG
>JABWBJ010000209.1 GCA_013360595.1 Gemmatimonadaceae bacterium
CGGGTGCTGCACGAGCTGACGCAGTCGCGTCCGCCGTTGCGGTCCGCGGCGACCGGGCGCGCCGCGGTCTCGAGCGCGCATCCGGTCGCCACCGAGGCCGGGCTCGAGGTGCTGCGCCGGGGCGGCAACGTGGTGGATGCCGCCGTCGCCGTCTCGTTCGCGTTAGGCGTCGTCGAGCCGGACGCGAGCGGGATCGGCGGGTACGGCGAGATGCTGGTCCACCTGGCGGGCATGGACCGGCCCGTCCTGATCGAGTTCATGGCTCGCGTCCCCGAGGAGGCGACCCTCACGAACGCGTCGCTGCTCGAAAACGGACGGTACCCGCCGGATGGACCGCTCCTGGCCATGGTGCCGGGGACCGTGGCCGGCATGCACACCGCCTGGACGCGCTACGGCAGCCGCACGGTGCCGTGGGCCGACCTCCTGGCCCCCGCGATCCGCGCCGCGCGGGACGGATACGCCGTGTCGGACGGTCTCGCGACTACCCTCAGGCGCGAACGCGAAGCCTTCGCGAAGTATGAGGGCAGCAGAGCGCTCTTCTTCCGCGACGGCCGCCCCCGGGCCGCCGGCGACACGATCCGGAACCCCGATCTCGCCTGGACCCTGGAACAGATCGCGCGCGGTGGTGCCGACGGCTTCTATCGTGGCCCGGCGGCCGAGCGACTCGTGCGCGACCTCCGCGGCCGCGGGAACGCCGTGAGACTCACCGACCTGTCGCGGTACTTCGCCGCCGACCGCGAGCCGGTCAGTACGACGTACCGCGGCACGACGGTCTACTCGGCCGCCCCGCCCGCCAGTGGCGGCACCACGCTCGTGGCGCAGCTCAACCTGCTGGAGCAGTTCCAGCAGCCGAAGCGGTACACGGACGACGCCGCCACGCTGCACGCCATGATCACCGCCTGGCAGCTCGTGCCCTCGGGCCGCGGGCGCACCGGGGATCCGAGCCTCTGGCCGGTCAGCACCGAGATCTTCTCGAACAAGGACACCGCCCGCGCGCGGTGGAGATGTTACGATCCCGACCGGCTGCTGGCGCCGGGGGCCGCGAACAATGTCGCGGCCTGCGGCGCGTTGCGGGGCGCGGAAGGCGATGCCGACGAGGGCGCCGGTGATGCCGGCGAGACGTGCCACGGCCTGTCGCCCGCGCCTCGTGAACCCTGCCGGTCCAGCGGTACGACCGCCTTCGCCGTGGCCGACGCGGACGGCAATGTCGTCGCGGTGACCCAGACGCTGGGGACCTGGGGCGGGAACTTCTACGTGACGCCGGGCCTTGGTTTCCTGTACAACGACAAGCTCACCTCGTACGGCACGGACCCCGCGGCGTACGGAGCGCGGCTGCCATACGCACGGCACGGAAGCACGCTCGCCCCAACGATCGTGTTCCGCGGGACGGGACCGGACCGACGGCCCATCCTCGCGCTCGGCGCCGCAGGCAACCAGTGGATCACCAGTGCGGTGTACGAAACGCTCATCGGCGTCATCGACTTCGGACTCGGGCCGCAGGAAGCACTCGAGCTGCCCCGGTTCATTCCGTCGGGGCGGGGTGGAGGACCCGCCGGGCCCGGTCGCGGGTTGACGGTCGACATCGAGGACGGATTCTCGCCGGACGTGATGGCGCGGCTCCGTGCGATGGGCTACGAGTTCAATCGGATCTCGGTCCGCGGCGAACTGCGGATGGGATACGGAGCCGCAGTGGTGATCGGGAATGGCTCGGTGACCGCAGGCGCCGACCCGCGCAGATCCGGCATGGCTGGCGCGGTTGGGAGCGTGGAGCGGTGAGCGCCCGGCGTCGAGCGCCCAGCGCCCAGCGCCCAGCGCCCAGCGTCGAGCACTCAGCACCCAGCACCCAGCACCCAGCACTCAGCACTCAGCACTCAGCACTCAGCACTCAGCACTCAGCACTCGCCAATCAGCACTCAGCACTCAGCACTCAGCACTCAGCACTCAGCACTCGCCCAATCAGCACTCCGCACTCAGCACTCGGCACTCAGCACTCGGCACTCAGCACTCAGCACTCAGCACTCAGCACTCAGCACTCAGCACTCGGCACTCAGCACTCAGCACTCAGCAATCAGCACTCAGCAATCAGCACCAGCGCCAGCAAGAAGCGGCAGCCCCAGCAGGCAGCAACCAGCACGGAGCCTGAATAACATGGATGAAGACCTCAAATCCCGCCTGTCTCCCGAGCAGTTTCACGTCACCCAGGAGAAGGGCACGGAACGCGCCTTCACCGGGAAGTACTGGGACTGCCACGACGACGGCGTCTACAAGTGCATCGTGTGCGGTCACCCGCTCTTCTCGTCCGAGACCAAGTTCGAGTCCGGAAGCGGCTGGCCCAGCTTCTTCGAGCCGCTCGATCCGAACGCAGTCAGGACGGCCGACGACCGCTCGCACGGCATGCGCCGCACCGAGGTGATGTGCGAGAAGTGCGGCGCCCACCTCGGTCACGTCTTCGACGATGGGCCCGATCCCACCGGACTGCGATACTGCATCAACTCGGCGGCCCTCGATCTCGACAAACGGGCGAGGATTGACGAGTAGCCGCCTCGCAGGGTGGGCGGCGCTGGCGGTGCTCATCGGATCGGCCGGCGGCGCCTGTGCGCGCTTCACGCGCACCGCGCCACCCCGATGGAACCCTGACCTCGCGGCGCTGCGCGTCGGAGGCGACACCGGGGTGACCGATACCGTCGCGCGCGGCGTCGTGCACCGGAAGTTCGCCGACCGGCGCGGGCCGCGGGCGATCGATGTGCTCGACGTCGATCGCGCCCTCTGCTGGACGGTCGTGGCGATGAAGGGACACGCCGGCGCCGTTGGACGGACCACGACCTCGGCGCTGGCCGCGGCCGTCGGGCGGTCGATGCCGGTGGCCGGCGCCGTGAACGCCGACTTCTTCCTGTTCGATCCGCCCGGCCTCCCGACCGGAGCGCACGTCAGCAATGGACGCGTGGTGGCCGGGCCCGGGACCCGTCCGGTGTTCGCCGTCGACAGCGCGGGCCGCCCATGGACCGGCTTTCTCTCCGTGATCGGGGCGGCGGTGTCGGCGCTCGATTCCATGCCGATTACGTCGTGGAACCGCATCGCGCCCGCGGGACTGGCGTGGTTCGACGCCGCCTACGGACCCTCGGTGGACACGCTCACCGGGGCGGTGCGCGTCGTACTCGCCGCCGGGAGCGGGCTGGTGCAGGTCGTCGATAGCGGACCGCGGGCGACGCCGATACCGTCGTCAGGCGGCGTCCTCGTTCTCGGTCCGAGGGCGGCGTCGCCGTTGCGGGAGCGATTCCTGCTGTCGGCGCGGGCTCGGGGCCGATTCGCGGTTCAGGTGCGCCTTGCGCCGTTTCATCCGCGCGAGGCCGTCGGCGGATTCCCCATCCTGGTGCGCGACTCGCAGGAATTGGCCGGACTGGACAGCGCGGGGGCCGCGACGTTCGCGCCGGCGCGGCATCCCCGCACCCTCCTCGCGTGGTCCGCCGGCGGGCGCCGCCTGTTGCTCGTCACGATCGACGGCCGCCAGCCGGGTCATAGCGTGGGCGCGACGCTGCGCGAGTCGGCGCGCCTTGCCCTGGACCTGGGTGCGACCGACGCCATCAACCTCGACGGCGGCGGATCGACCACGATGGTCGTCAGGCGGGACTCCGCAACCGTCGCGCGCTACGTGGTGGTCAACCGGCCGTCGGACGCGCAGGGCGAACGGCCGGTCGGCAACGCGCTGGGCGTCGTCAGGCAGCGGGCAGGAGGGCAGGGCGGCTGCTGATCCCGATGCCCGACCGTCCGGCGATTCACCCTCGGCGCCTGGCGCGCGGCGCTTCTACAACCCCGCCAGCAGCGCGTCGTTGTTCGGCGTCCCCGCGATGCGCTTGATCATCCACTCCATGGCGGCCTGCGGGGGCATCTGCTGCAGTCCGCGCCGAAGCGTGTACACGGCCTCGAGCTGATCCGGCCGGTACAGTTTCTCCTCACGCCGCGTCCCGCTGGCCGCGATGTCGAACGCCGGGAAGATGCGCTTCTCCGCCAGCGAACGGTCCAGCTTGATCTCGCAGTTCCCGGTGCCCTTGAACTCCTCGAAGATCACGTCGTCCATGCGCGATCCGGTTTCGACGAGCGCCGTGGAGATGATCGTCAGGCTCCCGCCGCCATCGCGCTGGGCCACGGAGCGGGCCGACCCGAAGAACGCCTTCGGCTTCGCCATGGCCGACGTGTCCAGACCGCCCGACAGCGTGCGCCCCGTCCCGCGCTCGGCCGTGTTGTGGGCCCGCGCCATGCGCGTGAGGGAGTCCAGGACGATCACCACGTCCCTGCCCATCTCCACGAGCCGGCGCGCGTGCTCCATCACCATCTCGCAGACTTCCACATGCCGGGCGGCCGGCTGGTCGAAGCTCGACGCGATCACTTCACCCACGCCCCACGAGATGGCCTCGCTGACCTCCTCGGGACGCTCGTCCACCAGCAGGATGAGGAGCACCGCATTCGGGTGATTGAGCGCGATGCCTTCCGTCAGCGCGTGCAGCAGCATGGTCTTGCCGGCTCGCGCCGGCGCCACGATCAGCGCCCGTTGCCCGTAGCCGATCGGCGCCATGAGGTCGATGCAGCGGCGCGTGAGTTCGGGGCCACCCTTGGCCGGTCGGCCCGTTTCCATCGTCAGACGCCGTTCCGGGTAGGTCGCGGTCAGCGACTGGAAGTCGGGGCGCCGGCCGAGCGCGGCCGCCTCCACGCCGTTGATGGTTCGCACGTCCACGACGACGTGGCGGTTCCGGTGGTCGCGCCCGCTGGTGGCCAGCACCACGTCGCCCTGCCGGAGCCCGGCCTGCCTGACGACATGCGGTGGAACCCAGGCGTCGCTCGGGTCGGCGAGGTAGCTGTTGGCGGCCCGCCGGATGAACCCGCCGTCCCGCGAAGGATCGAACCACCCCAGCGTTTCGCTGTCGGCGACGACCGGCGTTGGCGGGAGCTGCGGTTCATGCGCGCCGCCGCCGCGGCGCCCGCGCCCCCGATGCCGGCGATGGCGCCGGCCGTTGCGGTGGTGGAAGTCGCCCTCCTGCCGCTGATGGTACGGTTGACTGCCGCCCTGGCTCTC
>JABWBJ010000210.1 GCA_013360595.1 Gemmatimonadaceae bacterium
CGGCGCCGGTGCTGCTGGTGGCGGTCCAACATGCGTGTGCGGCTCGGCCGCGCTGCCGGAAAGCAACGCCGCGCCGACCTGCAGCAGCGGCGCGAGATACCAGGCCAGGATCGACGGATCACGTCCGAGCCATTGTCCCAGCGGCTGGGACAGCAGCAGGAACACCGGGCCCGCGATCGCACCGAAGATAGCCGCAATCTGAACCCAGGCCACGCCACGCCCGCGTTCCGCCGGTGCGAACATCTCGGCAACCGCGAGTCTGGTGAGATTCGCCGTTCCGAACGCCGCCGCGAAGAGGGTGATGCCGGCGACGAACCACGCCAGACTCTCCCGCTGCAGCCCGAACCCCGCCGCTACGAAGCCGATCGCGGACAGGGCGTAGGCAACCACGAGAGGTCGCTTGCGGCTGTAGCGGTCCATCGCGCGCCCCCCGGACGCTGCGCCGACGGCCGCACCGACATAGAAGAGAGCGACGTAGAGGCCGGCGTGCGAAAGGTTCCCTGTCAGGCGTACCAGCGCCGCCGAACCGGGGCCCGCGACCATGGAGGTCGTCGCCCAGGCCAGGGCGTACGCACCGCCAAGACGGACGAGCGTGTCGCGCGCTCGCGGGTCCATGGCTGAGGACAGAAGAGCACGAGGGCAGAAGAGAGGAGAGCAGAGCCTGGGCGATCGCGCCTTCCCCTCGGCCCTCCTGCCCCCCTGCCCTACATCGACACCGGCTTCTTCGGAGGTGCCACGAGGGGTGGCAGGCCTAACGCCTGCAGCAGCGGATTGATCCGCGCCGAGGTGGCGTCGATCTGGCGCTCGACCATATCGATGACCGTCTGCGCATCGCGGCGCACGTCGCCCATGTACTCCCGCTGGGCCTCGATGAGCGGCGTGAGACCGGCGTCGACGGCGCCCATCAGCGAGAGCGCCCGTTCGAGCGGACGCGGCCCCTCCGAGTAGTACGGCACCTTGTCCGACTTGGGCCGCGTGAGCTGGAGCCGCACGCTGTCGAGCTTGACGAGTTCCTCGGCGGATGCGCGCGCGAGGTCTCGGGCCGCGTCGCCCCGCAGCTCTCGCGCGGTTGAGGACCGCTCATCAACCTGGCCCTTGAAGGCTCCCAGGTTCCGTTCGACCTCGATCATCGTGGTGATCACGTTGAAGAGCCGCGTCGACTGCTCGAACTGCGCCTGCAGCTGCGCAACGGTGACGTCCGACGAGGGGTCGATCCGCACGGTGAGCGGCTGCTCCTGCGACTGGCCGTTCACCGTGAGCCGAACCGCATACGCACCGGGGAGGACCTGCGGCCCGACCGGTCGCGCGCGCCAGTCCCCGGCCTCGGCCGAGTCGGGGTTCATGTCGGTGAGGAACTTCGGCGGGTCCATGCGCAGGTCCCACGCCACGCGGTTGAAGCCGGCGGCGGCCGGAGTGCGCTTGAGGGTGCGGATGACCGCCCCGTCCTTGAGGATCTGGACCTTGACCAGGGAGTCGGCGGCGGGCTTCGCGCCCAGCCAGTAGGTGATCAGCGCGCCGTACGGCGTGTTGGTGCCCCGGAACTGCTTGTTCCCCCAGTCCCACGACTGGTCGCCGGTGTTGAATCGTGTCGCAACACGGAGCGGGAACAGGTGTGCCGGTTTCGCCGCGATCGCGGGCGTCATCTGCTGGATCGCGGTGGCGTCGTCGTGGATCCAGACAGCGCGGCCGTGGGTAGCCACGATCAGGTCGTTCTCGCGCGGGTGCACGATCACCTCGTGGACCGCTACGGCGGGCAGGTTGCCGAGGTGGAGGCGCGTCCACTGCGTGCCACCCGTCCAGGAGACATGGAGTCCCAGCTCGGTGCCGGCATAGATCAGGTTCGGATTCTTCGGGTCCTCGCGCACGACCTGCACCCAGTTGGCCGGCGGGAGATTCCCGGTGATGTTGGTCCAGGTGCGGCCGAAGTCCGTCGTCCGGTAAACGTACGGCCGGAAGTCGTCGGACATGCGCCGCTCGAAGGCGGCGTACGCCGTGCCCGCGGCGGTGCGCGAGGGTTCGATGCCGGACACGACGGCGTCGGGCCCCATGCCAGTGACGTTAGGTGCCACGTTGGTCCAGGTGCGTCCGGCGTCGCGCGACACCTGCAGGTTCCCATCGTCGGTCCCGGCCCAGAGCACCCCCGCCTGCACGGGCGACTCGGCGAACGAGTACACGGTGCCGTAGTACTCGGCCACGGTGTTCTCCTTGAGGACCGGCCCGCCGGCATCTCCCTGCCGCGACCTGTCGTTCTTCGAGAGGTCGGGAGAGATGGCGGTCCAGCTCTTCCCCCAGTCGGTGGAGCGATACACGATGTTCCCGGCGAAGTACACCACGGTGCGATCGTGCGGCGACTGGACGATCGGCGCATTCCAGTTGAAGCGGACGACGTTGGAGTCGGCGGGATACCCGTCCATGCGCTTGACCTGAGGCGACGCCTCACGCTGCTCGTACGTGCGGAGATTGGTCGCCTGGATGCCGCCGGCCTGGTAGTCGCTCAGGAAGAGGTCGGGGTCGCTGGGGTGTGAGACGGCGTAATAGCCGTCCCCGTTCTGGATGAAGCGCCAGTCGCGCGCGAGGATCGACCCGCCGCGAACCCGGGAGGGGCCCGTCCACACGCCGTTGTCCTGCAGGCCCCCCGCGACATGGTAGAACGGTTCGCGCATGTCGGCGCTGAGCTGGTAGAACTGGCCGACGGGGATGTTCTCGAACCACTCCCACGACTTCCCCTGATCGAAGGACACGTTCAACCCGCCGTCGTCGCCCATCAGCAGCCGGCGCGGGTTGAGCGGATCGATCCACATGGTCTGGAAGTCGCCGTGAAAGTTCCCGGTCATGGCCCTGAACGTGAGCCCGCCGTCGATCGACAGCATGTAGGCCATGCCTAACGTGTAGAGGCGGTCCGGGTTCTGCGGGTCCACCCGCAGGTCGGCGTAATAGAAGCCGCGCCCCAGCGTGTGCGCGTTGTCGCTCACCTTCCGCCAGGTCTCTCCGTGGTCGTCGCTGCGGAAGACGTACCCTTCGCGCGTTTCGGCCACCACGTACACGACATTCGGCGCGCTGGGCGCGACCTTGATGCCGAGGCGGCCCATCAGTTTCGGCAGCCCACGGGTCATCTTCGACCACGTGAGCCCGCCGTCCGTCGAACGGTACACGCCCCCGTTCTCGTCACCGGAGCGGAAGGTCCACTGCTTGCGGTCGAAGTACCACATCCCGGCGTAGAGGATGTTCGGGTTCTGCGGATCGATGTCGAGGTCGGCCGCGCCGTGGCGGTCGTCGGTGTAGAGGACCTTCTTCCACGTCTCGCCGCCGTCGGCGGTCATGAAGACCCCGCGCTCCTCGTTCGGGCCATAGGAGTGCCCGATCGCCGCGACGTACACTTTCCTGGGATCTCGTGGGTGGATGACGATCCGCGAGATGTGGCGCGTGTCGGCGAGGCCGAGGTGGCGCCAGGTCTTCCCGCCGTCGGTGGACTTGTAGACGCCGTTGCCGAACGAGACCGAGTTCCGGACGTTCGACTCGCCCGTGCCCACGTAGATGACCTCCGGATTCCCCGGCTCGAGGGCCAGGTCGCCGATCGACTGCACCGGTTGCTTGTCGAAGATCGGCGTCCACGTCGTCCCGGCGTTGGTTGACTTCCAGACGCCGCCGGAGGCAGAACCCGCGTAGATGATGGACGGATCGCCCGGCACCCCTTCGACATCCGCCATTCGGCCGGACATGTTCGCCGGCCCGATGTTCCGGAAGGAGAGGCCGGCGAAGGTGGACTCAGGCAGCTGCGGTGCCGGGGGCGGCACGGCAGGGCGCCCGGCCTGTGCGGCCACGGCCAGTGGCAGGAGGGCGGTCGCGAGAGCGACGGCGCTGGAGCGACGGAGGCGGCGGGACGGAGATGGCATACGTGGGTCGGGAGTGGGAGCGCAGCGCGGCTACAGTAACCACAGGGGGTAGGCGGCGTAAGCGGGTCGAAGTCGGGCGCGTTCCGGGTCGACGGCCTGCCAGCGCAGTCGTAGATTCGGTGCTTCCACGCCGCGAGCCGCCCATCCGTGTCCGACGACATTCGCACGCAGGTCCAGGCGTCGCTCGGCGCCGCGTACACCATCGAGCGGGAGCTCGGTGGGGGCGGGATGTCCCGGACCTACGTCGCGATGGAGCAGGCGCTCTCGCGCCGGGTGGTGGTGAAGGTGCTGTCGCCCGAGCTGGCCGCCGGGGTGTCCGTGGAGCGGTTCCGCCGGGAGATCATGCTGGCGGCGCAGCTGCAGCACCCGCATGTGGTGCCGGTGCTCTCGTCAGGCGAAGCCGGCGGGCTGCCGTGGTTCACGATGCCTTACGTCGAGGGCGAGTCGCTGCGGCACCGGCTGGCGCGCGGGCCGATGGGGATCGGCGAGATCACGGGGGGGCGGCGGCGCGCCTTCGAGACGCTGGAGTTGACCGGCCTCAACGCGGCGCTGGGCCTCGGCGACGTGCAGGACAAGCTCGAGTACGTCGCCAAGGGCACGGGCAGCCCACGGGAGTACTTCGACCTGTTCCGCAACTCGGTGCTCGTGCGGAAGGAGTCGCACCTGTGGTTCCGCGACCGGGTCGTCACCATGCTCGACGACCACGACCAGGTGCGCAAGGGCGACGACAAGGCGCGCTTCTGCGCGCAGGCGACCATGGAAAGCTTGGGCAAAGGCTGGGTGCGGATGATCATGGTCGGGGCCGGTTGGTTCGTGGTGCTCATCGCGCTTCGCTTAGAGGCCGATGCGGCGCATCATGTCGCCGAAGTTCTCGCCCGCGGTGGCGCGCTGCATGTCCTGCCAGCGCGACGGGCTCATGATGTTGAAAGTGTCGCCCATGCCGACGAGCACCGCGTCCTTCGCGATGCCGGCGTGGGTGAGGAGATCGGCGCTCGCGCCGAAACGGCCCTGCTTGTCGAACGTGAACGACAGGGCTGAGGAGAAGATGCGCGCCTTCACCGCTTGGGCGTCGCGATCCGAGAGTTTCATCTCCGAGATCTGCGCGAGGAGCTTCTCGACGCGCGCCGGCGGCAGCACCGCGACGTAGCCGTCCGGATGCGGCATCGCG
>JABWBJ010000211.1 GCA_013360595.1 Gemmatimonadaceae bacterium
TACAACGCGATGCGCGGTCACGGCGGGATCACGGCGTGCGTGCTGCGCGAAGGAACGATTCGCGTCGGCGACGCGGTGCGGTTCGCCCAGGCGGGAGCCGAGCGCGACTCCCTGTCGGCGCGCGCCCTGTCCCTCCTGGGCATCAACGCCCTCCGGACGGCGGAGATCGACCGCGGGCGTGCCGCGCTCGACCGGTCGTTCACGCTCGACCCCTACGATCCGTGGTCGAAGAACACGCTCGATCTGCTGGACACGTTCAGGGAGTACTCGGAGATCCGGACGCCGCGGTTCGTGGTCATGGTGGAGACGAAGGATGCGGCGCTGCTCGGGCCGTACGTGCAGACCCTGGCGGAGGAGGCGTACGATTCGCTGGCTGCGCGCTACGGGTTCCGTCCGGTGACGCCGGTGCGGATCGAGATGTACCGGTCGCACGAGGACTTCTCGGTGCGGACCGTGGGCCTGGGCGGCCTGGGCGCGTTAGGCGTCAGCTTCGGACGGGTGGTGGCGATGGACTCGCCGGCGGCGCGGCGGGTGGGCGAGTTCAACTGGGGCTCGACGCTCTGGCACGAGCTGGGCCACGTCTTCACGCTCGGCGCCACGGACGGCCGCGTGCCGCGCTGGCTGTCCGAGGGCCTCTCGGTGTACGAGGAACGGCGGGCCCGTCCCGCGTGGGGTGAGGATCCCTCGCCGCTCTTCTTCGCCACGTACGCCGGTGGACAGCTGCCGAAGGTCAGCCGCCTGAACGACGGGTTCATGCGGCCGGCCTTCCCGGCGCAGGTGCCGCTGTCGTATTACCTCGCCTCCATGGTGTGTGAGATGATCGAGCAGGAGCGGGGCGTGGCGGCGATCCGGGCCATGCTCGACGGCTACCGGCGTGGCCTCTCGACCGATCGTGTCTTCCGCGAGGTTCTGAACACCGATCCCGGCGCGTTCGACGACTCGTTCGACCGGTGGCTGCGCCGGCGGTTCGCCCGGCAGTTCGACGCCGTCCGGCCGGCGATGCCGATCAGTCCCGGCGGACGGAGGGCCCAGGGCGGGGAAGGCACGCCGATCACCGGCCCGTTCCTCGAGGCCCTCGATCGCGGCCGGGTGCTGCTCTCCGAAGGGAACCTCGACGAGGCCATCGCCGAGCTCCGGAAGGCGAAGGACCTGTTCCCCGAGTATGCCCAGTCTGACGGGCCGTACGCGCTCCTCGCGCAGGCGCACCTGAAGCAGGGGGACAAGCGGGCCGCGGCCGCCGAGCTGCAGGCCATGACGTCGATCAACGAGGAGGCCTTCGCGGAGAACATGGCCGCCGCGGCCCTCCTGGCCGAGCTGGGCGACGAGGCCGGGGCGGCCGCCGCCCTCGATCGGGCCGTCTGGATCAACCCGTTCGACCGGGACGCCCATACGCGGCTGGCGGAGCTGGCGTCGCGGCGCGGGAACCATCGGGTCGCGGTCCGCGAGCGGATCGCGCTTCTGGCGCTCGATCCGACCGACCGGGTGGAGGCCCTGTACCAGCTGGCGGAAGCGTACGCGGCGGCCGGCGATGTCGCGTCGGCCCGACGTGAGGTCCTCCGCGCGCTGGAGCAGGCGCCAAATTACGCGAAGGCCCAGGATCTCCTGCTGCGCCTCCGATCCACGCGCCCGCCATCGTCTCCTCCCTGATCGCGCATCTCATCTCATCTCCTCGCTCATCGCCCCCGCTCATCGCCGCCGCTCATCGCTCATCGCTCATCACCATGTCTCGACCACTGCTCTTCCTCTCGCTCGGCGCGGCCGGGGCCATCGCCCCGCTGGCGCTCCCCGATCCGGCGCCGGCGCACTATTGCTACACGCAGTGGGAAGACAACTCGATGATCGACAACGCGGCGTACGACGGGCGGTTCACGTTCTTCCGGGTCCGGTTCGAGCCCGGCAACGCGTTCGGCGGGCGCTTCCGCGGCCAGGTGGACAAGAAATGGGACCATGACACGCCGCGGGCCGAGCGCCACCTGATGAAGATCCTGGAGGAGATCACCACGCTGCGCCCGAAGATGGACTGCGGGGCCATCTTCGCCTTCGGGGATCCCGAGAGCTTCAAGTACCCGATCGCCTACGTGTCCGAGCCGGGCTTCTGGACGATGGACGAGACGGAGGTGCAGGGGATCCGGGACTACGTGGCGAAGGGCGGCTTCCTCATCTTCGACGATTTCTACGCCGAGCACTGGTACAACTTCGAGGCGCGCTGGCGGCAGGCCTTCCCGGACCTGGAACTGAAGCCGATGCCGCGCGAACACGCGCTCTTCGACACGTTCTACGACATCCGGAACACGCAGATCTTCTCCAGCAGCGGGGGCCGCGGGAGCCGCGGCGTCTATGCCGAGTGGTACGGCGCCTTCGAGGACAACGATCCGGCCAAGCGGCTGATCGCGATCGCGAACTACAACGCCGACCTCGGCGAGCTGATGGAGTTTTCCGACGAGGCGTACACGCCCATCGACCTTTCCAACGAGGCGTACAAGATCATGATCAACTATCTGATCTACGCCATGACCCACTGACCGAGGATCACGTGGCCACTCAAGTGCACGATCGTGTCGCCCTGGAAGCGCCTGACGACGTCGCGCTCGCCGACAAGCTGCGCCGCGGGCGCGACCAGATCATCAGCGAGCTGCGGAAGCTCATCGTCGGACAGGACGACGTCATCGAGCAGTCGCTCACGGCGCTGTACGCCGGCGGCAACTGCCTCATCGTCGGCGTGCCCGGCCTGGCGAAGACGCTGCTCATCCACAGCATCGCCCAGGTGCTCGACCTCAGGTTCTCGCGCATCCAGTTCACGCCGGACCTCATGCCCTCGGACATCACGGGCACGGACATCATCCAGGAGGATGCGCAGACCGGGCGCCGGTCGATGAACTTCGTCCCGGGTCCGATCTTCGCCAACATCGTCCTGGCCGACGAGATCAACCGCACGCCGCCCAAGACGCAGTCGGCGCTGCTCGAGGCCATGCAGGAGCACCGGGTCACGGTGCAGGGGCGGACCTACACGCTGGACGAGCCCTTCTTCGTCTTCGCGACCCAGAACCCGATCGAGCTCGAGGGGACGTACCCGCTCCCGGAAGCGCAGCTGGACCGGTTCATGTTCCAGGTGGTGATGGACTACCTGCAGGAGGACGAGGAGCTGGACGTGGTCCGGACCACAACCGCGATCCAGAACTTCCGCTTCCAGCACGCGGTCACCGGCCCGGACATCGTGGCGTACCAGCAGCTCGTGCGGCGCGTGCCGATCGCCGAGCCGGTGGCGCGATACGCGGTGCACCTGGCGCGGGCGACGCGGCCGGGGTCGAGCACGGCCCCCGACTTCATCCGGAAATGGGTCGCCTACGGCGTGTCCGTGCGCGCGGCCCAGTACCTCGTGCTCGGCGGCAAGGCCCGCGCGCTCATGCACGGGCGGTATCACGTGAGCTTCGAGGATATCCGCGCCCTCGCCCACCCCGTCCTGCGCCACCGCATCCTGACGAACTTCCACGCCCAGTCGGAGCGGGTCACGACCGACGCGGTCATCGACCAGCTGCTGAACGCGGTGCCCGTGCCGAAGAGCGGGATCTGAGAGGGGAGAGTTGGGAGTTGGGAGTTGAGAGTTGAGAGGTGGGAGTTCTGACGAGTCACGAGTCACGAGTCACGCATCACCATTCACGAGTCACTGATCACCAGTCCCCATCACCGATCACACGCCGATGTCTGACGCTGCGCGCGCCATCGAGCAGGCCAAGGCCCAGGAGGGCGTCCCCGGACGCCGGTTTCTGGACCCCAGGGTCCTCGCGCGCATCGATGACCTCGAGCTGGTGGCGCGGTTCGTGGTCGAGGGCTTCATCTCCGGGCTGCACCGGTCGCCGCACCTCGGCTTCTCCACCGACTTCGCCGAGCACCGGCCGTACATGCCGGGCGACGACATCCGCCACATCGACTGGCGGCTCTTCGCCCGCACCGACCGGTTCTACCTCAAGGAGTACGAGGCGGACACCAACGCCAACTTCCTGGCCATCCTCGACGTGTCGGCGTCGATGGGCTACGGCACCAGCGGCCTGTCGAAACTCGAGTATGCGAAGTACCTGGCGGCCTGCCTGGCGTATTTCTCGCACCGGCAACGCGACCGGGTGGGCTTCGTCTCGATCGACACGGACATCGTGGACTTCGTCCCGCCGTCGGCCAAGCACCTGAACCAGGTGTTGCACGCGCTCGACCGGGCCGTGGCGCGGGGGCGCGGCTCGCTGGCGATGCCGCTGCTGAAGATCTCCGAGAGCCAGCACCGGAAGAGCATCCTGCTCATTCTGTCGGATCTCTACGAGCCGGCGGAGAAGATCCGCGACGCCCTGGGGCCGTTGCGCGACGCCGGGCACGACGTGGTCGTGATGCACCTGCTCGATCCGGCGGAGCTGAACTTCACGTTCGACGCCGCGGGCACGTTCGAGGACCTGGAGAGCGGCGAGCGGATCCCCGTCGTGCCGGGCCGGCTCCGGACGCGGTACACGGAACTCATCCGGGACCACCTGGCCGCGGTCGAGCGGTTGCTGGGCGAAGGACGGGTGGACTACCTGATGGTCGATACGTCGAAGCCGGTGGACGAGGTGCTGTTCCAGTACCTGCTGCGGCGCGAACGCATGCAGACGGTGCGGTAGCCGATGTCCTTCCTCGCGCCGCTCTTCGCGGTGGGACTGGCCGCGCTCGCCATTCCGATCCTGGTGCACCTCGTGCACCGGGAACGGAAGGAGACGACGCCGTTTCCGTCGCTGATGTTCCTGCTCCGCACGCCGTACCAGCATTCGCGGCGGCAGCGGATCCGCGACTGGCTGCTCTTTCTGATGCGGGCGGCGGTCTTTGCCCTGCTGGTGGCCGCCTTCTCGCGGCCGGTCTTCGACCGGGAGAACGAAGCGGCCGCGGCGTCGACCGGCGGTGGGCGCGAGGTGGTGATTCTCCTCGACCGGTCGTTCAGCATGCGGGTCGGCGATCGGTGGGCGCGGGCGCAGGCGGCGGCGCGCGCGGCGCTCGACGGCCTTGGCCCCGCCGACCGCGGCACGCT
>JABWBJ010000212.1 GCA_013360595.1 Gemmatimonadaceae bacterium
ACCGTGGACGGGGTCGGCGCCGCCGAGCCTGCGGGTCCGTTCTCGTGGGCGCACCGCGCCGAGGCCGCCTGCGATCTGTGGGTCGAACACGGCGGCGTGGTCATCGCCTCAGCCACGCACGACGGCTTTCGTCGGGCGGGTCTGAGCGCGGCCTGCCGGCGCACGGTGGTGCTCGTGGCGCCGTCGCTGTGGATCGTGCGAGACGAACTGGACGTGACCGGGACGCATTCGCTCGAGGTGCACTGGCAGTGCGCGCCGGGGATCACGCCACGTCGCGAAGGCGCCGTATGGGGGCTGCATCGTGACGGCGCTGAGGTGGCGCAGCTCCTCGTCGACGAGAACGTGGAGTGGAGCGAGCAGTTGAGCGCCGTCGCCGCTACCTACGGAGTGCGGTTGCCGGCACCACGACTTACGGCGTCGTCCCGGCGCAACGGGCGGCAGGCCCTGACGACGGTCATCGCTTCGACGCCAGGCCCGACACGGGTCGAGCGCACGGCGGGCCCGGAGACCGGCGCCGTCGTCCGATGGGGGGACCGGCAGGGGATTCTCATGTCACCCGGTGGCGTCGCGGCCGGGGTGGAGACGGACGCCCGCGTCGCGTGGATCGAGCTGAATCAGGATGGCGAGGCGCTCCTGGTTGTGGCGGCGGGATCTACCAGGCTCCTGGTGAGCGGCACGCGCGTACCGGTGAGGGAAGACGGGGCAGCGTACTGGCACCGCGACCACGGATGGCGGTGACCGGGTCCCGGATGCGTTCAGGAGCCCCGGGTCGTCCTTGGTGACGGCCGCTCTTCACCCTGCTGTTACCGTTCACGAGTCCAAACCCAGTCCCATTCATGACCAGTAATCCTCAACCGGGCACAGAACGATCGGTTTCGGTGTTCGGGCTTGGGTACGTCGGCTGTGTGACTGCGGCGTGTCTGGCGGACCGTGGTTTCGCCGTCGTCGGCGTGGACGTCAGCCAGTCCAAGGTGGATCTCCTCGCCAGCGGCCGTGCGACGATCGTCGAGGAAGGCATTGCCGAGCTCGTGCAGGCCGCCCACCAGTCCGGCCGGCTGCGGGCGACCGTCTCCGTCGCGGAAGCGATCGCATCGACGTCCATCTCGCTGATTTGCGTCGGCACGCCGTCCCAGCCGAACGGAAACCTCGATTTGAGCTACGTGGAGCGGGTCTGCGTCCAGATCGGCGAAGCGTTGCGCCACAAACAGGGCCGGCACACGGTGGTCATCCGGAGCACCGTCTTCCCCGGGACGACACAATCCCTGGCGCGTCCGGCCCTCGAGCGCGCCAGCGGAAAGGTGGCGGGGCGAGACTTCGGCCTCGCCATGAACCCCGAGTTTCTGCGGGAAGGGTCCTCGATCCGGGATTTCAACGCGCCGCCCTTCACGGTGATCGGCACCGAAGACCCTGACACGGGACGTGCTGTCGCTGCGCTGTACGAGGGCATCGAAGCGCCGCTGCACGTGGTGGCGACCGGCGTGGCCGAGATGCTCAAGTACGCCTGCAACGCGTACCATGGCCTCAAGGTCGGCTTCGCCAACGAGATCGGGAACATCTGCAAGGCGCTGGGCGTCGATTCGCACGAGGTGATGCGGCTCTTCGTGCAGGACACGAAGCTCAACGTCTCGAAAGCGTACCTGATGCCGGGCTTCGCGTTCGGCGGGTCCTGCCTGCCCAAGGACCTGCGGGCCATCACCTACCGCGCGCGGCAGCTCGACATCGCGACGCCGATCCTGAGCGGCACGCTGGAGAGCAACGACGAACAGGTGACGCGCGTCTACAACATGGTCATGGCGGCCGGGAACCGGCGGGTCGGCGTGCTGGGGCTCGCCTTCAAGGAAGGGACCGACGACCTGCGCGAGTCGCCGATGGTGACGCTGGTCGAGCGGCTGATCGGCAAGGGAATGGACGTCGCGATCTACGATCGGGAGGTGTCACAGGCGCGGCTCATCGGGTCGAACAGGGAATTCATCGAGCGGGAGATTCCGCACGTCTGGACGCTCTTCCGCCCGTCGGTGGACGATGTTCTGTTGCGCGCCGAAACGGTGATCATAGGGAACGGGTCGGCCGAGTTCCGCGGGATCGAGCCCCGGTTGCGCGAGGGACAGGTCGTGATCGATCTGGTGCGGGCCTTCGCCGGGCGGCGGAGCGACGGGCGTACCTACGAGGGGATCTGCTGGTGAGGGGCGTGTCATGACCGTGCCAGCCGGGTTCTCGGCCGCGGAAGCGGCGCACGCGGACCAGATACGCTCGGGCGACCGGTTCGAGTTCGGCGCCAACTGGCGTCGGTTCCTGGACCTTCTGGACGATCAACGGATCGCGGCCGCGGAGGCGTCCCTGCGGTCGATGCTCGGGGTCGATCGGCTCGACGGGCTTTCATTCCTGGATGCCGGGTCGGGCAGCGGACTCTTCAGCCTCGCGGCCAGGCGCCTCGGGGGACGGGTGACGTCGTTCGACTTCGATCCGCAGTCGGTCGCGTGCACCCGCGAGCTGCGGCGACGGTACTTCCCGGACGATCCGGAGTGGACGGTTCTGGAGGGGTCCGTGCTCGACGAGGGCTTCATGATGGGCCTGGGCACGTTCGACGTCGTGTACTCGTGGGGCGTGCTCCATCACACGGGTGCCATGTGGCCGGCGATCGATCTGGTGCAGCGGGCCGTGAAGCTGCAGGGACGCTTCTTCATCGCCTTGTACAACGATCAAGGCATGCGATCGGTGATCTGGAGACATCTCAAGCGACTGTATTGCTCCGGGAGAGCCGGCCGGATCGTCGTGAGCGCCCTGTGCGTTCCCTGGTTCGTGTGGCGGCAGTTCGTGTCGGACGTGGTGCGCGGGCGCAATCCGCTGGCCCACTACCGGGATTACCGCGCCAATCGCGGCATGTCGGTGGTACGGGACTGGATCGACTGGCTCGGCGGGTACCCGTTCGAAGTCGCGACGCCGACGGCGACCTTCGATTTCCTGCGGGGGCGGGGGTTCCGGCTGGATCGCCTGTTGACCACGCAGGGCAGTGGCTGCAACGAGTTCGTCTTCACGCGCGAGCGGATCGCGGCGCGCGACGATCGGTGAAGCCGGCGGCGGCGCGCGTGGCCGGTCGCCCGATCCGCGTCCTGCAGGTCCTGGACAACCTCGAAACCGGCGGCACCGAGCTCAACGCCGTGCGGACGGCCGAACGGATCGACCGGAGCCGGTTCGAGATCAGCTTCGCCTGCCTGCAGCCCGACGGGCCCCTGCGCGCGCGGCTGGATGAGGCGGGCATCCCGGTGGTGGGCCTGCCCGTTCGCGGATTGCTGAGCCCTTCGGCGATCCGCCGAGGGGCGCAGCTCGGCGCGATCGTTCGCTCGCGTGCGATCGACGTGGTGCACGCGCACGATCCGTACGCCAACGTGCTCGCGGCGCCGGCCGTCCGCCTGACCACTGGCGCGGCGGTCATCACGAGCCATCGCTGGTGGCGCCACGTGCACCGCGCGCGCGTGCGGATCGCGAACCGAATCGCGTACCGGTTCGCGCATCGTGTGCTGGCCAACAGCCCCGCCGTCGGGGAACTCGTCATTCGAGAGGAGGGTGTGTCCCGGGAACGCGTCGTGGTCATTCCCAACTTCGTTGACGAGGCGGCCTTCGCCCCGTTGTCACCGGAGCGCCGGGCGGACCTGCGTCGGCGGATGGGACTCGAGCCGGGGCAGGTGGCGGTGGGCATGGTGGCCAACCTGTATCCGGTCAAGGACCAGCTTCTGCTGGTGCGGGCGGCGGCGCGGCTGGCGTCCGCCTGGCCAGCCGTCCGGTTCGTGATGGTGGGGGAAGGGAGCGAGCGGACTTCCATCACCGCGTGCGCCCGCGAGCTGGGTGTTGCGGACCGGATTCTTCTGCCCGGGCGGATCGCACACGAGCCCGGAATGGCCGGTGTCTTCGACGTCGCGGTGCTCACGTCGCGAGAGGAAGGATTCCCGAACTGGGTCGTCGAAGCGATGGCCGCCGGCCGGCCGGTGATCGCGACGAGGGTGGGCGGCGTGCCGGACGCGGTGGTGGAATGTGACACAGGTCACATGATCGCGACGGGAGACGACGCAGCACTGGCGGATCGAATCGATTCGCTCCTTCGCGACAGCGCCCGGCGCGAGCGGATGGGGCGCGCGGGGATCGATCGCGCACGTGCGCTGTATCACGTTTCCGCAGTGCTGGATTCGTTGGAGCAACTGTACACGAGCCTGACGGAAAAAACCCGGCGTTGACGTGGGGCGCTTTGCGACTACGTTAGCGACCACGAAAACGCGCGATCGGTGTGCATTGCCCGTTCGCGACTGCTGCAACGCCGTTCCGGGGCTGCGTGGTGAATCGGGGAGCCATGTCGATCGAGACGCTTCTGATGCTTGGCGCACTCGCGTGCGCCGGCCACGATGTCCCGAGCACGGGACCGGTCCGCGACGCCGCGCGAGGACGCGTGACGGTGGTGCTCGATTCCGCGACGCTCGCCGTCGGGTCGTCGACGCGAGCCCGGGCGCTGGTCGCGACCCCGGATGGCGAGTGGATCGAGGCAATGGCGCCCGTGCGGTGGCGCATCGTTCGTGGGGCAGGCCTGGTCACACTGGACTCCATGGGGACGCTCGCTGCTCTCGCCACCGGCCGGGCGTACATCTCGGGGTTCGTCCAGGGGTCCGCGGACACAGTTCCCGTCACCGTGGTCCCGCGTCCTCGTGACGACAGCACCGGCGTTCCGTCGGATACGACGACGCCGCCCGACACGCTGCCGATCAATCCGTCGTTGCCGGTGCCTCCGGACACCACCGAGGTGCCCAGCGACACGACCGGCGCGCCGCCGGACACCGCCGGTGTGCCCGTTGACAGCGGCGGTGGTCAGCCTGGCCGCTCGCGCCCCGAACGTCCGCGGGTCCTGCTGGATTTCGCGTACCCCGAGAAGACGGGTCGGACGATCGTGGTGTCGTCGGGTGGGGATCTGCAGGCGGCGTTGAACACCGCGCAGCGGGGGGACGAGATCGTGCTGGCGGCGGGGGCGACGTTCACGGGGAACTTTGTGCTG
>JABWBJ010000213.1 GCA_013360595.1 Gemmatimonadaceae bacterium
CCCTCACGGCGCCGTCCCACGCGGCCTGGTTCGCCAAACCGTCCGGCTGGTCCTACGCGGAGCTGTACGACCGGCTCGGCGCGATCACGGCCAGGGGCGCCGCGCTCTGGGGCCGGCAGATGACCCTTGGCCCCGCGCGCGAGTTCTGTCTTCACACGAACCGCGACGGCACGCTGCCGGCCGGCATCGACGCGCTGCACCTCGACCTGCGCGCCGTCTTTCCCCGCGACGCGTGATTGGCGACCTTCCCCGGATGCCACGCGCGCCTTTCACCGTCGGACTCGTCCAGGAGAGCGCCGGCGCCGATCGCGCCGCCAACCTCGAGCGCGCCGTCGCCGGCATCCGCGACGCGCACCGGCGTGGCGCGCGCGTCATCTGCCTCCAGGAACTCTTCAACGCGCCGTACTTCTGCAAGTCGCTCAAGGTCGAGCACTTCGGCATCGCCGAGCCCATTCCCGGCCCGGTCACGAACGTTTTGGCGGCGGTGGCGAAGGACCTCGAGGTCGTGCTGGTGGCGCCGGTCTACGAACGGCAGGCCTCGGGGCTGTACCGGAACTCGGCCGCCGTCATCGACGCCGACGGCTCGATCCTGGGCGTGTACCGCAAGATGCACATCCCGCACGACCCGCTGTTCGAGGAGAAGTACTACTTCGCGCCCGGCGACGCCGACGACACCGCCCCGGGAAGGCCGGGCGCCTGGCGCGGGTCGCACGGCTTCCGCGTCTGGAAGACTCGTTATGCGGACATCGGCGTCCTGATCTGCTGGGACCAGTGGTATCCGGAAGGCGCGCGCATCACGGCCCTGCTCGGCGCCGATGTCCTGTTCTATCCCACGGCGATCGGCTGGCACCCCGCCGAGAAGGCCGAGTTCGGCCCGGCGCAGCTCGATGCCTGGCGAACGATCCAGCGCGCGCACGCCATCGCCAACGGCGTCTTCGTCGCCGCCGCCAACCGCGTCGGTTTCGAGGCGGAGCCCGGAACCCAGGGCCTCCAGTTCTTCGGACACTCCTTCATCGCCGATCCCTTCGGGCGCGTGCTGGCGGAGGCCGGGGAGTCGCCCGACGTCATCGTCGCCCGCTGCGACCCGGCGCTCATCGAGGAAACGCGCCGCAACTGGCCCTTCCTGCGGGACCGCAGGGTCGACGCCTACGGCGGCATCCTCAGCCGCTACCTCGCGTGACGGCGGCGGGCAGCGAAACGGGCGCCGCGGGCTGGTCTCCCAACGCTCTTCACGGTCACCGGTTTCGGATGCCGGCGGAGTGGACGCCCCACGCCGCCACCTGGATCGCCTGGCCGCACCACGAGCCCGACTGGCCGGGCAAGATCGGCGCAATCCCGTGGGTGTACGCGGAGATCGTCCGCGTCCTCCACCGCCACGAGCGCGTGGAGATCCTCTGTCACGACGAATCCGTGCGCGAGGACGCCATCGCCAGGTTGAGCGCCCACGGCTGCGACCCGGCCGGCTACCGGCTCCACCTCGTGCCGACCGACCGCGTCTGGCTGCGCGACTCGGCGCCGTCGGTCGTCTTCGACGACGCCGGCGCCCCCGTGCTGGTGAACTGGGCGTTCAATGCCTGGGCGAAGTACGACAACTACGGACTCGATGCGCGAGTCGGCGAGTCCGTGGAGCGCATCACGGGTTACCGCCGGGCGACGCCGTCGCGCCCCGACGGACGGCCCGTTGTGCTCGAGGGCGGCGCCATCGAGGTCAATGGCACCGGCCTGCTCATGGCGACCGAGGAATGCCTGTTGTCGCCGGTGCAGGAGCGCAACCCGGGGCTCGACCGTGCGGGATACGAGCAGATCTTCCGCGAATGGCTGGGCGTGGAACGCACCATCTGGCTCGGCGAAGGATGCGAGGGCGACGATACCCACGGCCACATCGACGACATCGCCCGGTTCGTCGACGCCGACACCGTGGTCCTGGCGGTCGAGGAGGATCCGGCCGACGCCGGGAATCACCGCCGGTCGATGGACAACCTCCGCCGACTCGAGAGGGGCGGCGCCCCGCCGCTCCGGATCCTGAAGCTGCCGTACCCCCGCCCGGTCGTCATGGACGGCCAGCGCCTGCCCGCCAGTTACGCGAACTTCTACATCGCGAACGGCGTCGTCATCGTGCCCACGTTCAACGATCCCATGGACCGCGTGGCGCTCGGCGTGCTGGCCGACTGCTTCCCCGGCCGCGAGGTGTGCGGGATCCACGCGGTGGACCTCGTCTGGGGTCTGGGGACCCTGCACTGCCTGACGCAGCAGGAACCGGCGCCGAGACCGCGCTGACGGTGGATCGTCTAGCCTGCGGTCCTCAAACGCTGACCGGAGCCTGACGATGCCGCCCCTTGCCGCCATGCGCTCTCCCGGCCTCCTGCTCGCCGCGGCCGTGCTGGCCGCGTGTTCCCGCGGCGGTGACCGCGGCGCCTCCACCGGGGGCATCGGTGGCACGGTCGTCATCGCGCTCCCGGCGAGCCCCAATCCGCTCCTGCCGACGCACCTCGTGGGCGCCCCGGAAAAGCAGGTGGCCGACCAGATCTTCGACCCCCTCGCCGAGATCGGCCCCGGACTGGTGACCCTCGGCGATTCCGGGTGGACGCCGCGGCTGGCCACCGCGTGGACCTGGAGCGCTGACTCCCTGTCGATCGCCTTCTCGCTGCACCCGGCCGCGCGATGGCATGACGGCCGACCCGTGACGTCCCGGGACGTGCAGTTCACCGTCGGCCTCTTCAAGGACCCCCGCGTCGGCTCGCCGCTGGCCGGCGGATTCGCCGCCGTCGACTCCGTCACGACGCCCGACTCGCTCACCGCGGTCGTCTGGTACGCGCGCCGATCACCCGAGCAGTTCTACGACGTCGTCCACAGCCTGCTCATCATGCCCGAGCACCTCCTGCGAGACGCCGATCGCGCAACGTTCGCCTCCCACCCCTTCGGGCAGCAGCCGGTCGGGTCCGGTCCGTTCCGGTTCGTTCGGTGGTTGCCACGCCAGGTCCTGGAAGTCGAAGCCGACACGGCGTACCACCTCGGGCGGCCGAAGCTGAATCGTGTGATCTGGACGCTCGACCCGGACGTCAACACCGCGCTGGTGAAGGTCCTCGCCGGTGAGGCGGACCTCCTGGAATCGCTGTCGCCCGACGGCATGGCCCGGGTGGCCGCGCAGCAGACGGTGCGCGCCGTCCCATACCCCAACCTCAACTACGGATACCTGGCGTTCAACATGCGCGACCCGGCGAACCCGGATCGGCCGCACGCGCTCTTTGCCGATCGCGAGCTGCGCCGCGCCCTGTCCATGGGAATCAATCGCCGCGCCCTGCTCGCCAACGTGTTCGACTCGCTCGCCTGGCTCGGCGCCGGTCCCTTCTCCCGCGCCCAGGCGACGGCCGACACCAGCCTCCGCGCCGTGGACTTCGACTCGGCAGGGGCCGGCCGGCTCCTCGACTCCCTTGGCTGGCGCGACGCGGACGGCGACGGCGTCCGCGAGCGAGGCGGCCGGGCGCTCCGGTTCGCGCTCACCTTCCCCACCACCAGTTCGCCACGTCGTCGTTATGCGGAGCTGATCCAGGCCCAGCTGCGGCCGCACGGCGTCAGGGTCGACGTGGACGGCGTGGACTTCTCGGTGCTCCGCGAACGGATTCCCACCGGGAAGTTCGACGCCATCATCAACAACCTGACGCTCGACCCTTCCCCGTCCGGCATCCGCGACCAGTGGTACTCGGCGACGCCTCGAACGCGCCGGGCCAACTACCAGCTGTACGGAAACCCGGTGGTGGACGCCGTCATCGACAGCGCCATGCGCGAAGTGAACCCGGCCCGCAGCCGGGCGCACTTCCGGAAGGCCTACCAGCTCATCCTGGACGACGCCCCCGCCGTCTGGCTCTACGAGAACCGCTCGTTCATGGCGCTCCACGGCCGGATCGTGCCGGTCCTCGAGGGGGCCAACACCTGGTGGCGGAAGCTGCGGCTCTGGAGCATCCCGGCAGCCGGTCGGATAGCCCGGGACGCGAACTGAAGACCCGGCGCAAGCCGTCGTAGCCCACGGGGTTACGCCAACGGCGCCGTTCGTCACGAGGGTTCGTCGGCCGGTTGCGCCACCACCGCCGGAGGCGTCCTTGAGCGAGGCACCTCCGCCGCTCCTCCCAACGCATGCGCCGCCTTCTCGCCCTCGCGCTCTCGGGCGCGCTCGCCTGTTCCGGCCGGTCTGACCCCGTGTACATCGGGGCGGCCGGGCCATGGAACGAGGCGTTCGGCCGCCTCAACCGCCAGGGCATCGACCTCGCGATCGAGGAGATCAACGCGCGCGGGGGCGTTCGCGGCCGGCCCCTGCGGCTCGTGGACCGTGATGACGAAGCCAGCGGCTCGAAAGCCGCCGCGATCGCCGCCGAGTTCGTGGCCAACCGGAGCATCGTCGGCGTCATCGGCCACGTCACGTCGGGCGCGATGCTGGCCGCGGCCCCGGTGTACGATCAGGGGCTCGTTGCGATCGCGACCACGGCCAGCTCGCCGGATCTCTCCGGTCTTTCGCGCTGGACGTTCCGCGTCATCTCATCCGACTCGGCGAACGGCCTGGACATGGCCCGCTTCGCCAACTCGCGCGGGTTCCGGAGCGCGGCCATCCTGTTCGAGAACAACGCCTACGGCCGCGGACTGGCGGATTCCTTCCGCGGCGGCTTCAAGGGCTCGCTGATCGCGGTCGACCCGATCCCGTCGGAGGCACAGGCCGACTTCGAGCCCTACGTCGCGTACCTCCGGGAGCGGAAGCCGGACCTGACCTTCATCGCCGGCACCGACGCCTCCGGCCGCGCCTTCCTCCGGGAAGCGCGCCGGCAGCAACTCGGCGGCGCCTTCATGGGAGGAGACGGCTGGACGCCGTTGGCGCAGGACGGCAGCGTCTCCGAGGGGGCCTACGTCGGCGCCCCGTTCTCGGCGGAGGACCCGCGCGCGGCCGCCCGGGCCTTCGTGAAGGCCTTCCGCGACCGCCATGGCGTTGACCCGGACGGCAACGCGGCGCTGGCCTATGACGCGAC
>JABWBJ010000214.1 GCA_013360595.1 Gemmatimonadaceae bacterium
CGGGCCGCATCGCGCCGAAGGCGGCGCGGCTCCCGCGGCGGGCCGCTTCCCACTTCGCCTGCACGCCAGCCGGCGGGGCGGACTCCCCGTCACGGAGCACGTACGCGAAGCGCTGGATGTCGGTCACCCAGACGCCGTGCACCCTGATCCCGAAGTCGGTCTGGATGACATCGCCGGGCTGGATCACCCGGTCGGACGCGTGGGAGTGGCCGCGGTCCGGCCCAGAGTTGACGCTCGGGTTCTGCGCCGGCGACCAGCCGTCCTCGACACCCAGCTCGCGCATGCGCCGCTTGAGGAAGACGGCAAGGTCGGCGTCGCGCGTCACCCCCGGAACCACGGTCGCGTAGGCCTCCAGCTCCAGTTGCTCGGTGAGCGCAGCGGCTCGGCGCATGATCTCGACCTCGGCGGGCAGCTTGACCGAGAGCCATTCGAAGACGAGTTGATCGGAGGACACAAGGCGCGCGGCGACCGAGGGGCCAAGTGCTCGTTCCAGCGCGGTGCGCTGGCTCCACGAAAGGCCGTCAGTGACACCGCCGGCGGAACTGTTGACGGCGATCCGCGACACGTTGGCGGTGCGCAGCCGGTCTGCGATGGCGGCTTCGAGCGCGCCGGGCTCGCGCTGGTAGACGACGACCGAATCATGGAGGCCGAGTTCGCGGAGCGCGATCGCCTCGCCGAAGCCGGAGATGATGACGGACCGCACGGAGTCGCCAGCGCGGAAGAAGAGGGCTGCGGCGGGGGCGCCGGCGTTCTCGCCGCCCACGTGCAGGGCCAGCGGGTCGTTCGCATTCTCGCGGAGCATGATGACCCACGCGTCCACGTTCGCGGCGGCCATGGCCCTCGGGAGCAGGGTGCGGATCCGCTCCTGCCGGATGGTCGGCCAGGGGTTGGGGTCGCTGAACCGAGCGACGACCGCTTCCTGTGTGGGGGGCGTGCACGCGGTGCCGACGGCGAGGATGTACCAGCGCAGCGCGTGGAGCGCAGCGCGCAGGGGATGAGGTCGCATGGTCGATCCTTTGGGGGGCCGGGACCGATAACATAGCTCGCCGGGGGCTGGCTGACGCGGATGCCGGGGCGTACGATCCGGGCGGCACGTCCACCTCAAGAGTCGAGCGCATTCCGTGACGTCAGCAGCATCCCGCCGTTTCGTCGCCCTCGCCCTCATCGCGGCGCCCCCGGGACTCCAGGCGCAGGCCGGGTCGATCATCAACGAACCGGAGCATCCGCTCCTGCGAGGATTCCGATGGCGGGCGATCGGGCCGGTGGGTCAGGGCGGCCGCGTTCACGACCTGGCGGTGAACGAGGCCGATCCATCCACCTACTACATCGGCTACGCGGTCTCGGGAGTGCTCAAGACCACGAACAACGGCACCACGTTCACGCCGGTGTTCGACACCTACGGCTCGGCGTCGATCGCCGACCTGACGCTGGCGCCGTCCGACCCGAACGTGCTCTATGTCGCCACCGGGGAAGCGAACAACCGGCAGACGACGTCGTACGGGGACGGGCTGTACAGGTCCGCGGACGGCGGGCGGACGTTCACCAACGTCGGCCTCCGGAATGCGCAGACGCTGGGGCGCGTGGTGGTGCACCCGCGCGACCCGAACACGGTCTGGGTAGCGGTCGGCGGACACCTGTACGGGCCTGACGCCGAACGGGGCGTGTTCATGACCTCCGACGGCGGGCGCTCCTGGCAGAAGACGCTGTACATCGACGAGCATACCGGCGCGACCGATCTCGTGATCGACCCATCGAATCCGCTGGTGCTCTGGGCGGCGATGTACCAGCGGCAGCGCACGGCGTGGGGCTTCGTGGGCGGCGGCCCCGGGAGCGGGATTCACCAGTCCACCGACGGCGGTCGCACGTGGCGCCTGGTGACCGGCCACGGGCTGCCGCGCGGCACGATGGGTCGCATCGCGCTCGACATCTGCCGCGCGCGGCCGAGCGTGATGTATGCGCAGATCGAGGTGGCGGCGGACAGGGAGAGCGGCGAGCGCCAGGCGCCGGGCGCCGAGGGTCGCGGTGGTCGAGCTGGTGGTGCGCCGATACCCGATCCAACACGGTCAGGCGTGTGGCGCTCCACCGATGGCGGGCGCTCGTGGACCTTCCAGTCCAACGAGAACCAGCGGCCGATGTACTTCTCGAAGATCAGGATCGATCCCAGCAACTGCGACGTCGTGTACACGGGGGGCGTGGGACCCACGAAGTCCATGGACGGCGGGAAGACGTGGGCGGGACTGAACAACATGGGGCACGTGGACAACCACGCGATCTGGATCAATCCCCGCGACAGCCGTCACGTGATGTACGGCAACGATGGCGGGGTGGATGTGTCGTACGACGCCGGCGCCACCTGGGAGGCGATCCGGCCGATGCCGAACGCGCTCGCCTATCACGTCTCCGCCGACATGGGGCGTCCGTACCACGTCTGCACGGGGCTGCAGGACAACGGCTCCTGGTGCGGCCCGAGCTCGGTGCGCAACGACGAGCTGCGCGAAGGCGGCATGCGCGCCTGGTGGTGGACGCGCACCGGCGGCGGCGACGGATTCCAGAACGCGATGGACCCGACCGACGTCAACGTCTTCTACACGGCGTCGCAGAACGGGAACCTGATCCGGTACGACTTCGCGACCGGCGAATCGCGCGGAATCCGGCCGAGCCTGGGGGGCGGACGCGGGGGCGGCGGCGGAGCCGAGTCCGCGGAAGGCGCGCCTGCGCCGGGGGCGGGACGCAACATCCTCAACCCCATCCCCGGCGCGACGATCGCCTTCAACTGGAACTCCCCGGTCCGGCTCTCGCCGCATAACGCGAGCACGATCTACATCGGAGGGCGGTCCCTGTTCATCTCGCGCGACCGCGGGAACACGTGGACGATGACGAAGGAGCTGGGGAAGGGGATCGACATCACCACGCGCTCGATCATGGGGACGCCGTATTCGCTGCCGAGTTGTTCCGGCCGCGGCGGGGGCGCGGGGCCGGGGCAGGCGTGCATCCTCTCCAAGGGTGACGGCTATACGGCCAATGAATACGGCACGATGACGGAACTGGCCGAGTCGCCGGTGATGCCCGGCGTGCTGTGGGCGGGGACCGATGACGGCAACGTGCAGGTGAGCCGCGATGGCGGCGCGACGTGGGAGGAGGTCGGGAAGAACATCCCCGTCGCCAACCACGAGACGTACGTGTCCGGGCTCGAGGCGTCGTGGTACGACGCGGCGACGGCGTACGTCGCTCTCGATGGGCACCGGAACAACGACCTCAGGCCGTACGCGTTCAAGACAACCGACTACGGGCGGACGTGGACCTCGGTCGCCGGCGACCTGCCGGCCGTCGGGAACGTCAACTCCATCCGGCAGGACCCCGTGAACCGGAACCTGCTGTACGCGGCGACGGAGCTGGGTTTCTACGTCTCGCTTGATGACGGGACCCGCTGGCACAGGTTCATGCCGAACCTGGGGACGGGACGGGTGGATGAGGTGCTGGTCCACCCGCGCGACAACGACCTGATCCTGGCCACGCACTCGCGCGCGATCCAGGTGATGGACGACATCACGGCGCTCCAGCGCCTGACGAGCGACCTTCTGGCGCGGGACGCGGTGCTGTTCCCGCCGCGCGAGGCGGTGGCGTGGAAATCCGACCGGCGGCTGAACCCGGCGATCACGGCCGACAAGGTCTGGCGCGGCGAGAATGCGCCGCGGGGAACGGCCATCAGCTGGTACCTGAAGTCAGGCTCCGGCCAGACGGTCGTCAGCATAGCCGACGCGGTCACCGGCCAGCCCTTCCGCGAGTTCAGCCTGACGAGCAATGCCGGCCTGAATCGCCGGCAGTGGGACCTGTGCAGCACGCCGGTGCGGCCTCCCGCGCCACCGCCGGACTTCCGCAACGGCTCGATCACCAGCGGGTTCTCCTGTCCTGGAGGCGGGCGCTCGGCGCAGCCCGGCGTGTACCGGGTGCGGGTGAGCGTGGCGGGCCGGGAGATCGGGAACGAGCTGGTGCGAGTGCTCGAGGACGTGTGGTTGAACGAGCGGTAGGATCGCGTTCCAGAAACGAGCTGTCAACGCGGCGACACAGCGGCTCACACACCAAACGACGAGGAACGAGATGCGACCGAGAGAACTCACCCTTCGCGGCCTGATCCTCGGCGCCCTCATCACCACGGTCTTCACGGCCGCGAACGTCTACCTCGGCCTCAAGGTCGGCCTCACCTTCGCGTCCTCCATCCCCGCGGCGGTGATCTCGATGGCGATCCTGAGCGCGGTGAAGGACTCGTCGATCCTGGAGAACAACATCGTCCAGACCGTGGCCTCGGCGGCCGGGACGCTCTCGGCGATCATCTTCGTCCTGCCGGGTCTCGTCATCGTGGGCTGGTGGACGGGGTTCCCGTTCTGGCAGTCGTTCCTGATCTGCGTGAGCGGCGGCGTGCTGGGCGTGCTGTTCACGATCCCGCTGCGGCGGGCGCTGGTGACGACGTCGGACCTTCCGTACCCGGAAGGAGTGGCCGCCGCCGAGGTGCTGAAGGTGGGCTCCGGCGTGCGTGGCGAGACGCGGGATGATGCGGGGGCGAACCGGGAAGGGCTCATCGCCGTGGTGCTCGGTTCAGTCGCGTCGGCGGGCTTTGCGATCATTGCGGCGACGCGGTTGCTGCACGCTGAACTGGCGGGCTTCTTCCGGCTGGGCGGTGCGGCATCGAGCGGGTACTCGTTCGCGTGGTCGCTGGCCCTGCTGGGCGCGGGGCATCTCGTCGGTCTTTCGGTCGGCATGGCGATGCTGACCGGGCTCATCATCGCGTGGGGGATCAGCGTGCCGATCCTCACGTCGATGCAGCCGGCGCCGGAGGGCGTCGAGCTGGCGGCGCACACGCTCGGCATCTGGCGAACGCAGGTGCGGTTCATCGGCGCCGGCGCGATCGGCGTCGCCGCGATCTACACGCTCGGG
>JABWBJ010000215.1 GCA_013360595.1 Gemmatimonadaceae bacterium
GGCCTTCGCCGGTGGATTCGCTCGTGGCGCGCACCGCGCTCGCGGTGTCGGTCGCCGAATGGTGGCAGCACCAGCGCCTCGCGCGTCCCGACGTGGCGGCGGAGGCGGGAATCGCAGCGCTGGCCGTCGGGGCGCCAAGCCTTCACAGCGCCAAGCTCGACGCGCAGTTCGCCCGGGGCGCGCTCCTGGCGCTGGACGAGATCCGCGTCGACGCGCTGACGGAGGACGACTACGTCACATGGCAGTCGCTGCGTTGGGAGATGGAGCAACTGGCCGGATGGCCGGCTTTTCACTGGACGCGCCGGGGCGACCTGCAGCCGGGGCAATCGGCGCTGGAACGCGCGGTGAAGGCGTTGCGGGACCCGCCGCTGCGGGATTCGACCGATGTCGCGCGGTGGCTGACCCTGCTGCGGACCGTTCCCGCCATGGTGCGCGGCCTGCAGGTCGAACTCGCCGAACGGCTCGCGCGCGACGTGTCCCTGCCGCGGCGCCTTCAGGAACGGGCCATGTCGCTCGTGCGCTCGTTCGTGGCGCCGCCGGACTCGAGTCCGTTCGGCCCGCCGGACTCAGTGGCCGCAATGGACAGTGAATGGGCACGGCGCGCGGTCGCCGCGGCCAGGAGCGTGATCGCCACGGAGGTGAATCCGTCGCTCGACATGCTGATCGCCACGCTGGAGGGCGCGCGCGCGGCGTCGCCGGAGGATCTGTCGATCGGGACTCTGCCCGGCGGGCGGGAACACTACGCGGCGCTGCTTCGATACCACGCCACGATCGACATCACACCGGAGGCGGCCCATGCCATCGGGCTCCGGGAGGTGGCCCGACTCGCGGCGCGGGCGGATTCGGCACGCCGCGCGGCCGGACTGCCGGCGTCGCCCGACTCGCTGCGCGCATTTCTCGCGCGCGACGCGCGGTGGTCCGTCGAGGATCGGTCGGCGCTGCCGGAGGTGATCGCCCGCCGTTTCGCGGCCTGGTCGACCGAACTGGATTCACTGTTCGGGCCGGTGCCGACCGGGCGACTCGTGATCGGACTGATGTCCGGCGCCACGGAGGACAGCGCGGAGGCCGTCTATGAACCGCCGGCCGTGGGTCGCGCCGCGCGATACCGGGCGAACGCGGAGAGGGTGGCCGAGCGCTCGTCGATCACGCTCGCGCCGCTGGTGCTCGAGACGCTGGTGCCGGGATGGCACCGCCAGCAGTCGGCGCAGCGCGAGAACGAAGCGCTCCCGGTCTTTCGGCGGCTCGCCTGGCACACGGGCTTTGTCGAAGGCTGGTCGGCGTATGTCCTGCCGGTGGCCGATTCGGCGTTGCCTTCGCTCTCTCCGTTCGAGCGCTACGCGGTCCGCCTTCGGGAACTCGGCGTGGCCTGCGGCCTGGTCGTGGACACGGGCATCCACGCGTTCGGCTGGAGCGCTCGCGTGGCCGCGGACTTCCTGCGTCGCTGTCTGCCGTGGACGGAGCGCGACCTGGAGCGGATGGTCACCGAAGCCGCGGAGCAGCCCGGACGGCTCGCCGGCGTGGCGCTGGGCGCCCGGGAGTTCCACGGGCTGCGGCGCTGGGTGGAACGGGAACTGGGGCCGCTCTTCGGTCTCGCGGCCTTCCACCGCGAGGTGCTCCGCACGGGATCGGTGCCACTGCCGGTCCTGGGCGCGCACCTGGAGCGGTGGATCTGGGAGGTTTCCAGCGCGGGCGGCGTGCTGCCCCGCTGATCCTCAGTCGGCGGCCGCCGCCTTCGCCTTCTTCTTCGTCGCCGGTTTGCGTTTGCGGTGCTTGCCGTAGGTGGAGCGTCTGATCTTCCCGCGGCGTGTCCGCTTGTCGCCCTTTCCCATTCGTGCCTCTCCGTCGTGACGGGGTGTCCCGGCCGCGCGCCGGGTGCCGGAAGGTAACCGGGCGGCGGCGCCGTCCGCAGGGTCCGGCCCCGGCGCCGGACGGGCCTAACGCCGACCTGGGTCCCGGAACGCGGATGCGGCGCCAGGATCCCCGGAGATCCTGGCGCCGCATGCACATCGGCGACCGCACTGGCTCGCCGCCGTACAACGTAAGGACTTTGTTGCGATTGCGCGAGAGGAAAGTTGCGGCGCGTTCAGGACGCGCGCTTCCGGTCGAGCTCCTCGATCGTGCGCGTGGAGGGCGGCCGCTCGCGCCGCAGGCGCGCCGCGATCCGCTCCGCGCTCGCCATGACACGGAGCGCGTTTTCGCCGGCGAGCTTCCTGAGATCCGCCTCCGACCAGCCACGGCGCGAGAGTTCGGCGAGGAGCGCCGGGAAGGTGGACACGTCCTCCAGACCGACCGGGAGCTGGTTGTCGGTGCCGTCGAAGTCGGAACCGATCGCCACATGATCGACGCCGGCGACCTTGCGCACGTGCTCGATGTGGTCGGCCACGTCGGCGAGGGTGGCCTTCGGGGCGGGATGATCGGCGTCCCACCGGGCCATCGCGCGGGCGACGGCGGCGGTGTCTCGCGGCGTCCGGCGTTCCGCCGCGGCCTGTTCCGCGCGCCGCCGGGCCGCGTGGTCCGCCACCGGCTGCGACACGAAGCCCGGGACGAACGTCACCATGACGACCCCTCCGTTCGCCGGGAGACGCGCCAGGATGGAATCGGGCACGTTGCGCGGGACGTCCGTGAGCGCGCGCGCCGAGGAGTGCGAGAAGATCACCGGCGCCTCCGTCACGTTGAGCGCATCGCTCATGGTGGCGGGCGAGACATGGGAGAGGTCCACCAGCATGCCCAGCCGGTTCATCTCGCGCACGACTTCCTCGCCGAACCGGGTCAGCCCGCCATGCCGCGCCGAATCGGCCGCGGCGTCGGCCCAGTCGAGCGTGACGTTGTGCGTCAGGGTCATGTACCGGACGCCAAGGTCGAAGTAGGCCCGCAGCGCGCCCAGCGAGTTCTCGATGGCGTGGCCGCCCTCCATGCCAAGGAGCGAGCCGATGCGGCCGGCGGCGTGCGCCGTCCACACGTCCTGCGCGGTCAAGGCCGGCTGGAGGAGTTCCGGGTACTTCGCGATCACGCGGCGGGCGATGTCGATCTGCTCGAGCTGAACCCTGGCGTACCCGGAATCCCGGTAGTCGCCGGGGATGTACACCGACCAGAACTGGCCGCCCACCATGCCGCGGCGGAGTCGCTCGAGATCCGTATTGCCCGGGGTGCGGCGCCGGAGGTCGTACGCCTCCACGTCGAGGGGCGCCTGCGTGTAATCGCTCCGGATGTACCAGGGCAGGTCGTTGTGGCCGTCGACCAGCGGGACGGCCTGCAGGACGCGGCGGGCCTTCTCCAGGTGTGGATCCTGGGCGCCGATCCCGATCGGGATCCCGAGCGCGAGGGTGAGCAGGATGCGATGGCGCATGCGATGACTCAGTGCACGACGATGAGGATGGGGAACGCGATGGCGGTCACGCCGGCGGCGCGGAGTTCGGCGGACGCGAAGTAATTGCCGGGCGGAACGCGCTCCGACGTGCCCGGCGCGCCGAACTGCACGCCGCCGGCCCAGACCACGGTGAAGCGTGCGGTATCACCCGCCGCGATGAACAGCTGCGACGGGACCGACGCGCACTGATACTCGCCGTTCGGAGGCGTCGTGATCCGGCCCTGCTGGTTGCGGACGATGATCAGGGCCTGGCACGACGTCGGGAACGTCAGCCGCACGGCTCCGTCCAGCGGATTGGCGACGTGAACGGTGAGCGTCGTGCTCTCGCCGGGCTCGAGTTCCTGGTCGCTGGCGGTGATCGTCGTGGGGAAGACCTGCTCGGGGGCGGAGGGGATGTCGCCCCCCTCCACACACCCGACCGCCAGCGCGGCCAGCAGCGCGACCCGTTTTCTCATGCGAGGAAGGTAGGCCAGCACGAATCGCCCGGCCACCGTGGCTCGTGCATGCGTCGCTTCGGCAACGATGTCACCCCCGCCGGCGTGGCGTCGCGCGGGCCGTCGGGGGCGCGGACAGCGGATCGTCCGGCCACGGATGCTTCGGGTACCGGGCGCGGAGGTCCTTGCGCACGTCGAAATACGACGAGCGCCAGAAGCCGGCGAGGTCCCGCGTCACCTGCACCGGACGCTGCGCCGGCGAGAGCAGATGCAGCGTCAGGGGCACTCGGCCATCGAGGAGCGACGGCGTTTCCCGGACGCCGAACATCTCCTGGAGCCGGACGAAAACCGCCGGCGCCGCCGGATCGCTGTAGTCGATCGGCAGCCGCGACCCGGTGGGAGCCTCGAAGTGCACGGGCGCGACGCCCTCGAGTTCCGCGCGCTGCCGCCAGTCGAGGAGAGCGAGGAGCGGCTCCACGAGATCGATGCGGCGCAACGCGTCGGCGGAGCGGACGCGCCCGAGGACATCGCCCATCGCCGCGAGGAGCGTCGCCGACAGGGCCTGGTCGGACACATCCGGCCAGCGCGGATCGTGCGCGTGGAGGAACGCCAGCCGCTGCCGCAACCGGGTCGCCCTGTCACTCCAGGGGAGTACCTGCAATCCGCGGCGACGGATGGCTTCGGCAACCGCCTCGGCGACCCGGGCAGGATCGGGCGCGTCATCGGGCCGGTCGTTCAGGACGATCGCGCCCAGGCGGCGTTCGACGCGCGCGCGACGGCCGTGCTGTTCATCCCAGGACACGACGTGTTCCGTGACCGCCTGATCGCCGAGCGATGACTCGAGATCCTCGAGGGCGAGCGGAGCCGCGAGGTAAACCCTCGCCTCCGGGGAGCGACCGTCCGATTCCACGACGACGAGGTACGCTTCGCCGGCGAGCGGATCTCCGTCCGGCAGCACGGCGCCCGTTCCGTTCCGCAGCAGGTAGCGAGGCGCCGGACCGGGCCGACGCTGGGCCACGCGATCCGGAAATGCGAGCGCCAGCAGCGGGCCGGCGGCGTCTGTTCCGGTCGCCGGACGCGTGGACCGAGGGAGCCGGGATCGCCACAGGCGCGCCTGGTCGATGACGG
>JABWBJ010000216.1 GCA_013360595.1 Gemmatimonadaceae bacterium
CCCGCGCGCGCGCGCCCACATCCGCTCGAACGCCTCACGCAGATCCTTCGCGGCGTCGCCGTCGATGCGCACGGCCGTGTCCCGCCACGGCGAGCGGCGGCGCCGGAACATGCCGTACGTCCACTCCAGGCCGATCCCGATCCCGCCCGTGATCCCGCAGCGATCGTCTGCCACCAGCACCTTGCGATGGTCGCGTGGCAGGAGGCCGAACCAGGCGCGGAAGCCCGGTGGGTTGAACGCCCGAACGTCCAGGTTCTCGCGGCGCAGGCGGCGAAAGAAGGACCAGGGGGTCGGCAGGCGACCGAACCAGTCCACGAGAATGCGGACGCGCACCCCGCGCTCCGCCGCTGCCACGAAGGCCCGGGCGAAGCGCTCGCCCATCTCGTCGCGCCGGAAGATGTATCCCTCGAAGTCCAGGGTTTCCCGCGCTTCGTCGATCAGGGTGAGCATGGCCTCGAACGTGCCCGGCCCGTCGGTCAGCAGCTCGACCGTGTTGCCGCACGAGACATCGGCGGACGCAATGCGCCAGAGCGCCCTCGAGAAGGACGGGCGCGGACCGTCGCGGGACACCGGGAGCGGGGGGGACAGCGTCAAGGCCGACTGATGGCCGAAGGATGGTTGGCGATCGGCGACTCCGATCCGGGACGGGCGGGAAGTGAGTCGCCACTCTGCATTCTGCAATCTGCAGCCCGCCCTTATCTTCTGTCATGCTCCAGATCGATTTGCGCGGGCGGCGTGCACTGGTCGCCGGCGTTGCCGACGACAACGGGTTCGGGTTTGCGATCGCGAAGTGTCTGGCCGAGGCGGGCGCCTCGGTCTGCGTGGCCACCTGGCCCCCGGCCCTGAACATCTTTCTCACCCTGATCGAGCGGGGCAAGATCGACGACGCGCGCCGCCTGTCGGACGGTGCGCTGCTTCAGTTCGAGCGGATCTACCCCCTCGATGCGGCCTTCGACACCCTGAGCGACGCGCCGGCCGAGATTCGCGAGAACAAGCGATACCGGGACGTCGGCGACTTTTCCATCGAGGGACTGGCCGCGCGCGCGCGCGCGGACTTCGGCGCCCAGGGCCTGGACATCGTGATCCACTCGCTCGCCAACGGCCCCGAAGTGCGCAGGGCCCTGGTCGACACGACCCGCGCCGGGTACATGGCCGCCGTCGCGGTGAGCGCCTACTCGATGGTGTCGATGATGCGCCATCTGGGGCCCCTGATGCGCCGCGGCGGGAGCGCGCTCTCGCTCACCTACATGGCCTCGGAGCGCGCCGTGCCCTTCTATGGCGGCGGCATGTCGTCCGCGAAGGCGGCGCTCGAGAGCGATACGCGCATGCTGGCGTTCGAAGCCGGGCGGCGGTGGGGCCTGCGGGTGAACACGATCTCGGCCGGGCCGCTCGCCTCCCGCGCGGCGTCCGCGATCGGCGTGGTGGATCAGCTGGTCACGTTCTGTGCGGCCAACTCGCCGCTGACGGACGAGCTGACCAGCACCGAAGTGGGGAACGTCGCTGCCTTCCTCAGCTGCGACCTCGCTTCGGGGATTACCGGCACCACCGTGTACGTGGACAAGGGGTACCACGCGATGGGCATCGCGGTGGCCGGCCCGGTCCCGCGCCGCGAGGACTGAGCTAGCCGCGCCGGCGTCGCGAGGAGTCGGGCACGAACACGAACTCGTGCTGAACCACCTGGTGGACCGGCAGGCCCCCGCGAACCGCGGGCACGTACATCGCGTGCTCGAGCGCGTTGCGGACGGCGTCGGCGAACAGCGGGTGGCTCGCGAAGACGACGCTGATCCGCTCGGAGTCCACCTCGCCCGTGGCGGCGACGATGAACTCGACCATCACCGAGCCGCTCACGTGCGCGTCGTACAACGCATCCGGGTAGATCGGCTTCACCGGCCGGGTGGTGTCCTGCCGCGCGGTCACGTCGACCTGCGCCGCCGTGAAGATCTGCCGCTCATCGACCAGCTTGGCGATCTGTGAGGCGGCGGAGACGGGCGGCGGCCGGCGCGGCCGGCGCTGCCCCTCGCGCGACCAGATGACGATCACGCCGCACGTCCGGGGCCCGATCCCGGGCGCCACGGCGAATCGCGGCGGGGCGGTGGAGCCCGTGTAGACCTCGAACGCCTCGATCGACCCGGGCGAGAGGGCGTCCATGTCGAACTCGCCGGCGGCGAGCGGCGATCCGTCGAGCCAGGTGAGCGGCGCGCATCCGCGCTGCCCACGGAACCGCAGCTGATTCCGGATGATTCCCTGCGACGGCTGGATGGTCACGCCGGGGATCATCCGGAACATGTCGGTCATCAGGCTCGGGTTCCGCTTCTCGATGTCCTCTCGCGTGAAGAAGTGCCCGCCCCCCGACTCCCGGCGCTGATAGAAGCCCTGCCGCCAGCCCGTCAGTTCGGTCCGGCCGCGAACCACCACCGGCGTCAGCGACACGGCCAGCCGCTCAAGCGTCACGTCGAGCGGAACCACCGTGCCACCCAGCACCAGCAGGTCGACCGTGTCGGGCCTGAAGCCGAGGCGGCGGAACCTGAGCGAGAGCATTCCCGGGCGGATCTTCCCGAGTTCGAACCGACCGTCGAGATCGGTTTCGGCGACGAGCGAGGCACCGCGGATGGTGATCTGCACTCCGGCGAGCGACTGTCCGGTCGTATCGCGAATGACGCCCCGGATGCCGCCGAACGCCGATGCCTCCTGCGCCCCGGCCAGGCTCGCGAGGGCCATCGCGCACAGACAGGCACCGCCGGCCAGCCGGCCGGCCCTCAGGACCGATCCCACCAGGTGCGTCTCTGACATCTGCGCCACGGTTGAAGCCACGCGGCCCGGGTCATGCTCGGACGCGCAGACCTACAGTATGGGTATGTCTCGCCGACGCGAAAGGGCTGGTGGTCAACCGGACGGCTTCGGGGCCGGACGGTCCTGCCCCAGGGCCGTGCCGTCTGCCGGAAGGCCAAGCCGTGGCAGGACTTATAGACACGTCCCTTCTTTACGGGCCGCCGTTCGCCGCCCAAGTTGACCCTTCCGGCGCAACTGCCGGTCCCTTCACCGAGCCAGAACCCGGATGCCCCCCGCCTCTCGCCTCCCAGTACCGGTCCTCGCCTCGCTCCTCGCGCTCGTCATCCTCCCGTCACCGCTGGCCCAGGGGACCGGCCTTCGCGGGTTCACCCCGGGCGCAGCCGCGACCCATCTGGACTGGGAGAGCCGGTTCCGCGCGATTCCGGACCCGGCGCGATTGCGCGCGGCCATGGAACGGCTCTCGGCGCGCCCGCACCACGTCGGGTCGCCCTGGGGGAAGGCCAACGCGGAGTGGATGCGCGATCAGTTCGCCTCGTACGGGTGGGACGCGAGGATCGACGAGTATCAGGTCCTGTTCCCGACGCCGAAGGAGCGCCGGGTCGAGCTGGTGGAGCCTTCGCGCTTCGTGGCGAAGCTCGAGGAGCCCGTGGTGGCGGGGGATCCCTCGACGTCGCAGCGCGCCGAGCAGCTGCCGACCTACAACTCGTACTCCGGCGAAGGCGATGTCACGGCGCCGCTGGTGTACGTCAACTACGGCGTGCCGGCGGACTACGAGGAGCTCGAGCGTCGCGGCATCTCCGTGCGCGGCGCGATCGTGATCGCCCGGTATGGCGGGTCGTGGCGCGGGATCAAGCCCAAGCTGGCCGCCGAGAAGGGGGCGGTGGGGTGCATCATCTACTCCGACCCGCGGGACGACGGCTACGCCCAGGGCGACGTGTATCCGGCCGGTCCGTGGCGCCCGCGTGACGGCGTGCAGCGGGGGAGCGTGCTGGACCTGCCCGTGGCGCCCGGCGACCCGCTCACGGTCGGCGTCGGCGCGACCGCTGATGCGCCGCGCATCGAGCGCGCCGCGGCCACGACGATCATGAGGATTCCGGTGCTCCCGATCTCCTACGGCGACGCGCAGCCGCTGCTGGCGGCTCTCGGTGGCCCGGTGGCTCCCGAGGCCTGGCGGGGCGCGCTGCCGATCACCTACAAGATGGGTCCCGGGCCGGCGCGGGTCCGGCTGAAGGCGGAATTCAACTGGAACCTGGCGCCGGTGTACAACGTGGTCGCCACGCTCCGCGGCAGCGACTTCCCCGACGAGTGGATCGTGCGCGGGAACCACCACGACGGGTGGGTCAACGGCGCCGAGGATCCGATCGCGGGGATGATCGCCGAGCTCGAAGAGGCTCGCGCGTTAGGCGAGCTGGTGAAGCAGGGATGGCGGCCGCGGCGCACGATCGTCTACACGGCCTGGGACGCCGAGGAGCCCGCGCTGCTGGGGTCCACCGAGTGGGCCGAGCATCATGCCGCGGAGCTGCGGCAGAAGGCGGTGCTGTACCTGAACACCGACGGCAACGGCCGCGGGTACCTCGGCGCGGGCGGTTCGCATTCGCTGGAGCGGCTGGTGAACGAGGTCGCCCGCTCGGTGGAGGATCCGGAGTCGCGGGTGTCGGTCTGGCGGCGGCTGCAGGCGGCGCGCATCCGATTCGGGTCGCCCGTCCAGCGCCGCGAGGCGCGCGAGCGGGGGGACCTGCGCATCGACGCGCTGGGGTCGGGCTCCGACTTCACGCCGTTCCTGCAGCACCTCGGGATCGCGACGCTGAACGTGGGGTTCGGCGGCGAGGACGGCGGGGGGATCTACCACTCGATCTACGACACGTTCAGCTGGTTCACGCGCTTCAGCGACACGTCCTTCGTGTACGGCCGCGCGCTGGCCCAGGTGGCCGGCACCATCGTCATGCGGATGGCGAACGCGGACCTGCTTCCGCACGAGTTCGGGGCGCTGGCCGAGACGTCGCGCGGCTACGTGGCCGAGCTCAAGGCGCTGCGCGACGAGATCGCGGGGCGGATCGCCGAGGTGAACCGCCAGCTGGACGACGGCGTGCTGGCGGCCACCGCGGACCCGAAGCGTCCCGAGCGC
>JABWBJ010000217.1 GCA_013360595.1 Gemmatimonadaceae bacterium
CCGGCCGCCGTCTCCGGCATGCCGGCGCCGCCCAGCGATGGGAAGGCCGAGACCGAAGGCGGGCTCGCCATCGGCGAGATGTTCTGGCTGATCCCGCCGCCACGGCCGCCGAACCCTCCGAATCCCACGGCGCCGCCGGCGTTGAGCACCGGCCCCTGGTTGAAGTAGACCGGGATCTGGTTCTCGCCCAGGCCGTACACCAGCGGGCTCCGCGGATCGGTCACGTTCCCCCGCACGATCGACCCGCGCACGAACAGGCCCGTGGGGCTCTCGACCGTCACCCCCGGCGTGAGCTTGTACTCGGGGAAGATCGTGGCCGTGGACCCTTCGGTGATCAGGGTCCCTCCCTGCTCCACGAACCGGTACAGGTTCATGAGGCCGTTGATCCCCATGCCGCCGCGAATGTCGCTCGTGGAATCCGGCGTCCCGAAGGAAGGCGTCTCCGGCGTCCGCCGGTACGGAATCGGGGGCCCCGTCATCGGAATGCCGGCCACTGTCTGTGGCGCCGAGCTCCCGATGTGCGGGTAGATCACGACGTCGTAGCGCGAGCGGAGGTCGCTCATGTTCGCGAGCTCCTTGTCCGCCATGTACGTGAACGGCACGCCGTACGTCTCGAGCGCCGCTCGCACCCATCCTTCATCCTGCGTCCGGCTCCAGCTGTGCAGGTACAGGATCCGCGGAATGTCGAGGTCGTGCGACGCGACCGCGGGCGCCGCGGCCATCGCGAAGCCGCTGAGGCCCAGCTCCTTCAGCACGGGCTCGATCTGCGACGCGTTGGCGTTCGGGATGATGACCGCGCCGGCGCGGAAGCGCTTGCCCGCGGCGTCGAAGTCCTCCTCGGCGGCGGACATCCGCACGTCCTTCAGGCGGTAGCGGAAGGTGACGAGGTTGTTGTCGCCCGTGTGCTCGACCACGATGACGTTGCCGCTCCCGGTGAGGCCACCCGGGGCGACCGCCTTGCCGGTCACCGGCTTCATGGGCTGCGCAAGCGCCCCGGCGTCGCGCAGCTCGCTGACCACGACGTTCCGCGTGTACTGGAGCGTCCAGCCCGTGTCGTCGTAGGGCGACGGGTTTCCCGGCGCGAAGCGCTGCACCGAGAAGTACATGTCGCCGATGGTCCGGTACGGCTGGTCGCCGCGGATGATCCAGTCGCCGGCCTGCACGGCGAGCGACCCGCTCTGGAAGCTGTTCGCCGCCGTGTGGAACTCCACGCCCTGCGCCATCAGGTCGTTCACGAGGGTGGCCGCGTCGGCCTTGCGGCGCTGGGCCGCCGGGATCACCCAGCCGTACACCGGGCCGTCCTTCCCCTTCGCCACCGCGCGCTTGTTCTTGATCCAGTAGTTCTCGAGGAAGAACTGGCGGTCCTTCGCCGTGCGGTCGAGCGCGAACAGCACCGCCGACTGCTGGATGTTCACGTTGTTGCGCGGCCCCCACGGCACGTTGCGCGGCGTCGGGTTCGGCCGGTACCACTCACGGCTCTGGCCGCCGGGGATCGTCGTGGTGTCCGGGCCGTAGCTCTGCACCTCGTAGAACCGGCCGATCGCATTCTGGCCGTGCGCCACGAAGAACATGTAGTTCGGCGTCCAGCCGTCGTAGAAGCCGTAGGTCCACACGCCGGGCACCCCGCGCTTGGTCAGCTCGACCACGTCGTTCTGCGCCAGCACCCACCACTCGTTGATGGTGATCGCGTCGATGGCTTCGTTGTACGGCCCCGTTCCCGTCGAGGCGTACAGCAGCGTCGCCGCCTCGTGGAGGTCGTGCAGGATCGTGGGCTTCCAGTGCAGGCTGTGCCTGACGACGTTCTTCGTCAGGGCCAGGAACTGCCCCATGCCGTCGCGGTTGTTGTCGTGCTGCACGTACTTGCCCCAGTACATCATCAACTGGTTGCGCGAGACGCCCGGGTTCTTCTTCGCGTAGTAGTAGGCATCGACGATCTTCTCGCGCCCGTCGACCTCGATCACCGGCGTGATCATGGTGATCACGTTGTTCCGGATGTTCTGGATCAGCGGCTGCTCGCTGACGACCAGGCGGTACGCCGTCTCCATCAGCGTCTGCGGCCCACCCGTTTCGGGCGAATGCATGCCGCTGGTGAGCCAGTAGATCGGCTTCGCCCGGCGGATGATGGCCTGCGCCTGCGCTTCGGTCGTTCGCCGCGGGTCATTCAGCGCCACGAGATCCTGGCGGTACCGTTCGAGGTTCCGGATGGTCTCCTCGTTGGCGATCACGAGGACCACCATGTCCCGCCCTTCCTCGGTCTTGCCGATCGTCCAGAACTTCGCGCGGCCGGGCGCCGCCCTGGCGATTGCCTCATAGTACTTGTGCATCGCCTCGGCCTTGTCGAGCTCGCCCCAGGCGCCCATGATGTGCCCGAAGTGCTTGAGCGGCGTCGGCACCGTGTTCGACGCCGGCAGATGGTCGACCAGCTCGGTCGTGATGCGCGGGTCGCGCAGGAATTGCCGGATCTGTCTCGTGTACTCCTCGTCGATCCGCTGCTGGGCCGCGGCCGGAACCGCGACGAGGAGTGACAGCAACGAGACGGCGAAACCGGTCGCACGGGTGCGACGCGACATGATGCGATCCTCGTGATGGGCGAAGGGGATGGAGGCTGCTCGGGCAGCTCACTCTGCGGCTCCACCCCTGTACGCGCAATGGGAGGATGACAGTTGAACGGCGGCCCACCGCGAGGTCAGTGGTGAAGCCCGGCCGCGCGACTCACCGGTCCCGCTTGGGACGATGGCGCGCCGACGTCTCCCAGCGTCTCGCTCCGGCCGTTGAGCTCCAAAAGGAGTCACCGGCAGCACACTTGACAAAAAGACAAGTTGTCTTTACTGTTTGTCCTGTCTACTTGTCCTCAGGAGTCATCCCATGAACGCGAAGTCCGTCCCGAGCGCGGCATCCTTCACCGCACGGCCCGCCGTCTGGGTCGTGGCCTGGCTCGTCGCCTGGTTCCTCGCTCGACTCGTGCTCGAGGGGGCCACGGTGCCCACCTGGGGCCGGGTCGCGGCCGCGTTGGCGCCGGTGCCCGTCGCCGCCGTGGCCCTGCTGTCCATCGTCCGGAGCGCCCGCGACCTCGATGAGCTGGAGCGGCGCATTCAGCTCGAGGCGCTCGCCATCGCCTTCCTGCTCACCATGCTGCTCCTCATGACGCTCGGCCTGATCGAACTCGCGGTCGCGCTGAACCCCGACGACTGGAGCTACCGCCACGTGTGGGCCATGCTGCCGGTGCTGTACTTCGCCGGCCTGGCGTGGACGCGGAGGCGCTACGCGTGAAGAACCGGCTCAAGGTCCTGCGCGCCGAGCGCGACTGGTCGCAGGCGGACCTGGCGGAGCGGCTCGAGGTCTCCCGGCAGACCGTCAACAGCATCGAGACCGGGAAGTACGATCCCAGTCTCCCGCTCGCCTTCCGGATCGGGCGGCTGTTCGGGCGGCCGGTGGAGGAGATATTCATTGACGGCGGCGATCAGTGATGAGTGATTAGTGAGTGACGCACGATCACGATCACATCGCACCGCCGCGACACACCCGAGTGCCCTCTCGCGCTCCGCTCCACGCGCTCAACGCTCAACATCCCCCGATGCCAAACCGCCTCCATCTCCTGCCGGTGCTGCTGGCCGTGGTGGGCAGCGTGAGTTCAGAGTTGCCCGCCCAGGGCGGGCGCGGCGGGCCGCCCGTCGTGATGGATACCGCCAGGGCGCGACAGCTCTACGTCAGCAACCGCCCCGAGGATCATCCGCAGGCGAACTTCCAGCAGCAGATCGCGCAGCGGCTCGTGGCGGAGAGCCTCACCACGGTGCGCAGCCGCGGCGTTCTGGACTACACGACCGTCAGCTACCGCAGCGCGGTCGATGGCCTGACGATTCCGGCCTCGCTGTATCAGCCGCTCCAGAAGCGCGGGCCGCGCGGGCATCCTGCCATGGTGTGGGTGCACGGCGGCGTCCATGGAAGCTGGTGGAGCTACCGCCTCTTCCCCTTCGTGAAGGAAGCGATCCAGCGCGGGTACGTCGTCATTGCGCCGGAGTACCGGGGGAGCACCGGCTTCGGCGCGGAGCACTACAACGCCATCGATTACGGCGGCAAGGAACTCGACGACGTGGCGAGCGCGGTGGAGTACCTCAGGACGCTGCCGCACGTCGACCCGGATCGGATCGGCATCATGGGGTGGAGCCACGGCGGATACATCGCGTCGCTCCTCCTCTTCCGCGACCAGCATCCCTTCAAGGCGGGGGTCGCGATGGTTCCGGTGTCGAACCTCGTCTTCCGGCTTTCGTACAAGGGCCCGGGGTACCAGCGCAGCTTCGCCACCCAGGCGGGGATTCGCGGCCTGCCGTTCGAGCGGCGCGAGGAGTACATCAGGCGTTCGCCCTTCTATCACGTCGAGAAGCTGCAGGTGCCGATGCTGGTGCACGTGGCCACGAACGACACCGACGTGGACTTCGTGGAAGCCGAGCAGCTGATCTGGAAGCTGCGCGCGCTGAAGCCGGACCTGGCCGAGACGAAGATCTACGTGAACCCGGTGCCCGGGCCGTCCAGCGGCGGGCACACGTTCAACCGGCGCGTGCACCCCGACACGTGGGAGCGTGACGACTCGCCCGACCAGATCGACTCCTGGAACCGGACGTGGACGTTCCTCGACTGGTGGCTGCGGCCGGCCGAGGACCGCTCGAAGGCGAAGCCGTAGCGCCGGGCGAGCGCTCGTGACCTCCGGGCCGGATCGGGAGGTCACGCTGCGCTCCGCGCTCCGCGTTCACCCCTCTCCATGCCCGACTTCCTCTTTCGCGCCGGCCCGCTGGGGCTCGAGTGGTGGCAGTGGCTTGGCGCGGTGGCGGCGGTCCTCGTGGCGGCCGTCATCGGAGCCGTGGCGGCACGGGTGCTGCGGTCGGCCGC
>JABWBJ010000218.1 GCA_013360595.1 Gemmatimonadaceae bacterium
GGATGGCGGCCGGCGAGTCGGTCGCGCCGCCCTGGGGCGCGGGCCGCTAGAACTCGATCTGCGCGCCCAGCTCGACCACGCGGCCCGGCGGGATCCCGAAGTACTGCGTGGCCGACCGCGCGTTCCGGGACATCACCGCGAAGAGGCGCTTGCGCCAGCGGGCCATCCCTTCGCGGCCCATGGGAATGAGCTGCTCCCGGCCCAGGTAGTACGTGGTCTCCATGCGCCGCGCCTTCACGCCGGCCTCGGCGCATCGGGCCCGGATCTCCTCGACGTTCGGGGTCTGCATGAAGCCGTAGTAGGCGCGCACGCGGTAGATGCCTGACGAGAGGTCCTCGACCTCGACGCGTTCCGACGCCGGCACCTCCGGCTCGGCCCGCACGATCACGGAGAGCAGGATCACCTGCTGGTGGAGCACCTTGTTGTGCTTGAGGTGGTGGAGGAGGACCACCGGGGTCCCTTCGGACTCCGACGTCATGAAGATCGCGGTGCCCGGAACGCGCACGACCTTCGATCGCTCGAGGCTCTGGATGAACTCTCCGACCGGGAGCGTGCGCTCCAGCAGGATCGTGCGCAGGTGCGCGCGCCCCCGCTTCCAGGTGGTCATCAGCGTGAAGACGGCGATCGCGATGACGATCGGCACCCAGCCACCGGTGAGGAGCTTGAGAAGATTGGCGGTGAAAAGCGCGAGGTCGATGGAGAGGAAGAACGCGAAGAAGGCGCCGACCTGCCACGGCGTCCATCCGAAGCGTTCGCCGGCAATGGCGCAGAAGAGGACCGTGGTGATGGCCATGGTGCCGGTCACGGCCACGCCGTAGGCGCCGCCGAGGGCCGTGGACGAGCCGAACCCGAAGACGAGCAGCAGCGTGCCCACCATGAGGAGCTTGTTCACCTCGGGGATGTAGATCTGCCCGGCCTCGTCCTTGGAGGTGTGGACGATGGTCACGCGCGGCGAGTACCCGAGCTGAACGGCCTGATGCGTCAACGAGAACGCCCCCGAGATGAGCGCCTGCGACGCCACGATCGCCGCCAGTGTCGCGATGACCAGCATCGGCGCCAGGTACCACTCGGGGACCAGGAGGAAGAACGGGTTGTCGACCGCGGCCGGATCGGAGAGGAGCAGGGCTCCCTGGCCCATGTAGTTGAGCAGCAGGGCGGGCAGGACCATGCCGAGCCACACGACGCGGATCGGCCTCGGGCCGAAGTGTCCCATGTCGGCGTAGAGGGCCTCGCCGCCGGTCACCACGAGCACCACGGCGCCGAGCACCATGAACGAGGCCATCGGGTGGGCGAGGAAGAACTTCACGCCCCAGGTAGGGCTGAACGACAGGAGGATGTCCGGGTGCAGCGTGATGCCGTGCACGCCCAGGGCGGCGATGCTGATGAACCAGGCCAGCATGATCCAGCCGAAGGTGCCGCCGACCTTTGCGGTGCCGTGATCCTGGAAGTAGAAGAGCGTGAAGATGATCGCGGCGGCGATGCCGATGATGGCTTCCTGGGGGAGGGCGGGGGCGGCGACTTCGAGGCCCTCGACTGCGCCGAGGACCGAGATGGCTGGCGTGATGATGCCGTCGCCATACAGGAAGGCCCCGCCGAAGAGCCCGAGCATGATCAGGATCGCGCGCTGCCGCGGCGCGCTCCGGCCCGCGGTGCGTTGCAGGACGAGGGCGAGGAGGGCGAGGACGCCGCCTTCGCCCTTGTTATCGGCTCGCAGGATATAGCCGACGTACTTGACGGTGACGACCGAGATCAGCGACCAGACGATCAGGGAGAGGACACCATAGACGTTGTCGGGCGTGACCGTGAGGCCGTAGAGCGGCTTGAAGCACTCCTTGATGGCGTAGAGCGGGCTGGTGCCGATGTCTCCGTACACCACGCCTAACGCGGTGAAGGAGAGGATCAGGAGCCGCCGGCCGGTGGGATCGGGGTCGACCGGCGCTCGGACTGCGGCTGCGGGGTACTCACTGGTCGCCGCCGGCGACGTGCCGGTCGTCTGGCCTGACCCTGCACTCCCGCCTCTGGCGGGATCGGCGTTCATGGAATGACGGACCGGAAACGGGGCCGCGAGGCTCGGGTGAGCGTCGCGAAAACGAACGGGCCGCCAGTGGCGGCCCGTTCAATAATCGCAACTGGCCCTCGACGGGTAAAGCGACGTCACGCAGCCGCTGGCGGCTCCGGTTGCCGGCGGCCAACTTCCTCGATCTTCGCCGCGGCCTCGTCGAGGATGCGTTTGATCTCATCCACGATGGTTTTGTCTTTGGACTGCCACGGTACTGTCGTGTAAGTGGCGCGCGCTACTCTCCCGAAGGCCTTGTTGAGCTCCATCGTGGCCTCGCCGAGGAAGCTGGCGCCGAAGTCCTGGATACGCTCGAAGATGTCTTCGACCGCCGACCGGTTCTCCTCGAGGTACCTCAGACCGTCCGGCGTAATCGAGTAGACCTTCTTGCCGCCCTCTTCGAGCGTAACCCGTGCGAAGCCCATGTCCTCGAGCAGGGCGAGTGTCGGGTAGACGGTCCCCGCGCTTGGGGCGTAGGTGCCGACGAAGCGCTCCTCGAGCTCCTTGATGATCTCGTAGCCGTGGCGCGGCTTTTCGGCGAGCATCTTGAGAATGACGTACTTCAGGTCCCCTTGTTCGAAGACGCGGCCCCGCCTGGGACCACCCCGGCCCCGGTTCGCGCCGGCCCAGAACCAGGCCCCCGACCCGGGGTCGAACCCCCACCCCCATCCGCCGCGCCCGGCTCCATGGCCCCCACAGTGACGATGCATGACGATACCTCTAAGATATATCGGTCATGTGAAGATATAGCGACTGATATAGCGCCATGCAAGGGGGAAGGGACGAGGTCCCGCGAAGAGGCGAATCATCGCGGATCGGGGTGAGTGCCAGGAGCCAGGCCCCGTGCCGATCCGCGGCAGCTCGAAGTTCCTAACGGCGAGTGTCCGCGGAAGAAGCGAAATCGTCGCGGATCGGGGCGGTGCCCTCTTCATCCCTGTTCGCGTCCATCCGCGGCAACTCGAAGTTCGTAACGGCGAGTTCCCGCGGAAAGGACGTAATCATCGCGGATCGGGATGGTGCTCTTCGTCCGCATCCGCGCGCGAAGTTCGTAACGGCGAGTTCCCGCGGAAGGGGCGTAATCATCGCGGATCGGGATGGTGCCCTCTTCATCTTTGTTCGCGTCCATCCGCGGCAACTCGAAGTTCGTAACGGCGAGTGTCCGCGGAAAGGGCGTAATCACCGCGGATCGGGTTATGTCAGGGGCCGGGCCCGTGCCGATCCGCGGCGACTCGCTCTTCCGCCCGATCGCCTACTCGTATCGCAGCGCCAGAATCGGGTCGAGCTTGGCAGCGCGTCTGGCCGGCCAGACGCCGAACACCAGTCCCACCGCCGCCGAGAAGCCGAAAGCAAGCCCGATCGACTGCGGCGCTACCTCAGTGGTCCAGTTGAATGTCCGGTTCAGGAACTCCGCGCCGCCGGCGCCGAGCGCGACGCCGATGGCTCCCCCGAGCAGACACAGCACGACCGCCTCGATCAGGAACTGGAACAGGATGTTCCAGCGCGTCGCCCCTAACGCCTTTCGCACGCCAATTTCCCGCGTCCGCTCCGTCACCGACACCAGCATGATGTTCATGATGCCGATGCCGCCGACCAGGAGGCTGACTGCCGCGATGCCGGCCAGCAGGAGCGTGAACACCTGCGTCGTCTCGGCCAGGTTCGTCAGGAAGTCCGACTGATTGCGGATCTGGAAGTTGTCCGGCCGGTTCGCGCGCAGCTTGTGCTCACGGCGCAGGATCTTCTGGATGTCGGCCATGGCGAGCGGAATGCCTTCCTCGTTCTTCGCGAGGACGCCGATCTCCTGGAGCCGGTCGTTGCCGAAGATCCGGTATCGGGCGGTCTGGATCGGGATCAGGATCTGCTCGTCAGGGTTGCCGAACCCGGTGCCCGAGCCCTTCGACGCGAGGACGCCAATGACCGTGAACTGGATGCCCCGGATGCGGATCGGCTCGCCGACGATCGCCTCCGGGCTGGTGACCTCGAGATTGGTGAGGACGGCGGGGCCCACAACCGCCAGGCGCTGCTTGCCCTGGTCCTCCGCCGGCGTGAACATCCGGCCGTGCTCGACCTTGTAGTTCCGCACCTCGAGGTAGTTCGCCGACGTCCCGAGTACGCGGACGTTCGTGTTCTTGTTCCTGAACTGGACCTGGAAGTTGCGGGACATCTGGGGCTGCACCGCGGCGATGTTGCTGCCGCGCTCCTCGAGCGCGGCGGCATCCTTCAGGGTCAGCGGAGCCCGGTCGGCCTCGGACGCGAAGCCGCCGCCCATGCGCTGCTGGCCGGGCTGCACCGTGAGCAGGGTGGTGCCGAGCGCCTTGATGCGGTCGTTCACCTGCTGCTGGGCGCCGTTGCCAAGCGCGATCATGGCGATGACGGCCCCCACACCGATCACGATGCCCAGCATCGTGAGCATGGAGCGGAGCTTGTTGGCGCGCAGAGCGCCTAACGCAACGCGGACGATTTCGCCGAAGAGCATGCGTTCCTCCTATTGTCCGCGGCCGCGACCGCCGCCGCCCGGGGCACCGCCTGTCGGAACCCCCGGCATGCCGCCGCCCATGCCACGGCGCATCCGGGCAAGCGCGGAGTCGCGGGATGCCTGCATCGCCAGCGCGCTGAGGAGCAGGACCTGCTCGCCTTCCTGGAGACCGGAGACGACCTCGGTAAAATCGAGATCGCTCATGCCGGCGCGGATCACGCGCGGCTCGAACGACGTGCCCTTCACCACGTACACCAGGGCCGCTCGCGCGGCCTGCCGGCGGGGCGAGGCCTGGCTCACCGGAACGTCCATCCCGGCCAGGAGCGCGGCGGCCGAGCCGCCCCG
>JABWBJ010000219.1 GCA_013360595.1 Gemmatimonadaceae bacterium
CACCGTGGCCGCGGGCGAGGCGTCGTTCACGGCGCGCGCGGCCAGGATGATGCTGTTGCGCGAGAGATGGCCCGCCTCGAGCGCGCGCCACCAGAGCAGAATGCCGTCGCGGGGGAGGCAGGGGCCACCGACGCCGCCGGCAGGGATCGGCAGCGCATCCCCGCCGAACATCGCATCGGACGGCCGCATGGCATCGGGCCAGCGCAGCACGTCGTTCACCTGGTCGCGCAGCGTCAGGTAGTCGACGTCCAGGCGTTCACAGTGCCGGGCGATCTCGGACGCGAAGGCGTGCCGCACATCCTCCCAGGCGCTCGCCAGCGTGTGCGCGACCTCGGCGGTGAGGCTGCTGGTGACGAGGATCCGGCCCCGCGTCAGGAAGCGCCGGTAGAAGGACGCGGCGGTCACCGGCGTCTCGGCGCGGAGGCCGGAGACCAGACGCGTCTGACCTCTCAGATCGTCGACCGCGCGGCCTCGCCGGACGTGGCGTGGACTGTGCCCGAGCATGAGGTCGCGGCCGTCCACGAGTCCCTGCCCCTCGATGTACGGCCCGATCACCGTCTGCATCGTCGAGGGCGCGACCGTGGACTCGATCATGACGAGCGGCCGCGTGAGCCCGGGCCGCTGTTTCAGCGCGGCCGCGACTCCCCCGAGCGCCTCCATGAGCCCGCCGTACTCGGGCAGCAATCCCTGCCGGTCCGTGCCAACACAGACCAGGACGGCCTGGGCGTCACGGCACTCGTGCAGGTCAGTGCTGGCGGACAGTGTACCGCGGCCGACCGCGGCGGCGACGAGATCGTCGACACCCGGCTCGATGCCGCCGAGGGGCGACTTCCCGGCATTGATCGCGTCGACCTTCCATTCGTTCTCGGGCGAGCGGCGTTGCAGCACGACCACACGCGGTGGCGGTGACCCGTCAGTTCCGGGGGCCGATGCCAGGACGGCCGCCTCCGGCAGACCGGCCGTGCCGGCCCCCACGACCGCGATCTTGTTGGGACGCATGAAGTTGATGATGGGATTCCCGGTGGCCCGCGCCCCGCCCTGCCCACCCGGAATGCGACCATCGTGCCAGCCCTGATCCCCGGCGCAGTCATCGGGGATTGGGCGAGACCAATGTCAGGGAAGGACCTTGAAGAGGGTGAGGTCCCCGAACTGGCCCAGGCGGTCGAACGCCGCTGGATGCGCGGCAATGGTGCTATCGATGAACGGCCGGAAGTCGTGAGCGCCTGCCAGTCCGCGCACGAGGAACGTGATCCGCCGCGCCCGGAGTTCGGCCAGCGTCTCGTCGGGCGTCGCCACGAATTGGCCCATGGCCGGGATGCGCGTGTGCCACGTGAACAGGCGCGGGGCGTTGATCCACACGCGCGCGGTGTCTCCCGTGCCGGCGGATGACTCGATGGCGGCAATGACGTCTCGCAGTTCCGGCCGTTCACCGAACGGTACCTCCGGTTCCGGGATGGATCGCGCGATGGCGGCAAGCGACAGGACGGCGATGATCGGGCCCGGCCACCATCGGGCCACGGCCGGCGCGAGGCGCCTCACAATGACCGCGGCGCCTTCGAACAGCGCGTACCACTGCAGCGGTACCAGCGGCCACCAGTAGCGGACGGCGTTCGTGGGGATGACCACGAGCATGGCCACGTAGGCGATGGCGAAGCAGACGGCAAAGCGCCGGTGGCGTGTCCGGACGATTTGCCAGGCGCCGAGGGCGGCGAGCGCCAGGGCCAGGACGTGCCAGACGTCGTTCGCGATCGCGCTCGGGAACGGGTACAGGAATCCCTCCAGCGCTCCGTACATCATTGCCATGAGATTGCCGACCGCGTCGCCCATCATGTCTGATGCGCCCCGGGTCGCCTCGGTGGCCAGCGCGGAGCTGGTGGGAAGGCCGAACAGGACGAGGGCGGCCGCCACGGCCCAGACGAGTCCGACCACGGCGAGGCCACCCCATTCGCGGCGCGGCCGCAGCAGCGCGAACAGCGCCAGGGCCGGCAGCAACGCCAGGGCCGCCATGCGGAGCGAAAACGCCAGCGCGCCGGCGAACGCCATGGCAGCGAGCCGCCCGCGATCGAGCGGTCGGTCGGATTCGCCGGCCAGGATCACGATCCAGATCGCCATCGCGAAGGGCAGGTCCGCCAGGATCCCGTCGAAGGCGTGCTGCTGCGCGAACGCCGCCACGCTCGCCATCACCACGGCGGACGCCACCCATCGGCCGGCGCTGCGCTCGGCGAGGGTCCACGCCAGGAGCGCGAGGCCCAGCATCGAGAGGACGATCACGATCCGCACGGGAATCACGCTCCCGCCGCCGAGCGCCAGGGCCGGCGTGATCAGCAGCGGCAGCCCCGGCGGCGCGACGACCGGACCGATGAAGTTGTTGTACGGCGTCGTGATGAAGCCGATGTCGCCGTACGGGCGCCCTTCGAGCAGGGCACGGGCGTGCGACAGGTACTGTCCCTGGTCGTCCCAGCTGAAGGGCAAGCCATGGGGAGCATGCGCCAGGAGGGCCAGCAGCAGCACGGCAGCGGTGAGCAGCACGGGCAACCGATCGGCGCCCGGACGGCGGGAGTTCGCGTCCATGACAGTACGTTGTCACGCGGTCCGCGCGCCGGCCACTCCCGCCGGCGGGCCCTTCGGCGATGGTCGCGCCGGAAGCGCGCGCGTATCGTTCGTTCACCCGCCTCCCGCAGGCCGATGCGTCGCTGGATCCCGTGTGCCGTCGCGTTCCTCCTTTTCCCCGCCGTGGCGGGGGCACAGGTCGTTCGCGGCCTTGTGGCCGAGCGGGCCTCGAACGAACCGATCGCCGGTGTGCTGGTCACGCTCGAACCGGTGAGCGGCGACGCAGCGCTTCGGGTGGCCGTTCTGTCGAACGCACGCGGCGAATACGCGGTCCGCGCGCGCGCCGACGGCCGGTACCGTCTGACCGCCAAACGGATCGGCGCGCAGCGCTTCACGTCCGAGCCGTTCGACCTGGCGGTGGGCGAGACGCGGCGGCTGGACGTGCACCTCGAAACCCTGGCGCAGATGCTCCCCGAAGTGCGCGTGGCCGACACGGACCTCTGCGTCCGGAACGAAGGCCAGCAGTCACGGGTCGCCTCACTGTGGGACGAGGTCCGCACGGTGCTGACCGCGGCGCAGGTCTCGCTGCGGGATCGTCTCTTCGAGGGCCAGCTGACGAGGTACTCGCGTGGTCTCGACCCTCGCACCCTGCGGGTGCTCGAGGAGTCGTGGGCCGACCAGCAGGGGCTGATGGACCGCCCGTTCGTGAGCCTGAGCGGCGATTCCCTCTCGCGTGTCGGGTTCTGGCGCACGATCGGCGACGCGCAGTACTACTACGCGCCCGACGCGGACGTCCTGCTGTCGCGGGCCTTCCTCCGCGACCACTGCTATGGCGTCGTCGAGGGCCAGCGCGACCGCCGCGGCCTGATCGGCATCAGCTTCGAGCCCCTGCCGTCGCGGATGCTGCCGGAGGTGTTCGGCACCATCTGGCTCGACGCGCGCAGCTACGAGCTCCGGTTCGTCGAGTTCCGGTACACGGGGCTGGAGCCGTTCGTCGGGTCGGACCGGGTCGGGGGCGAGGTCCACTTCGGCAAGCTGTCCAACGGCGCGTGGGTCACCTCCCGCTGGTTCCTGCGCATCCCCCAATTCGGCCGCTCCGTGCGTCCCGTGGAGTCGTCGACCCGCCTGCCGACGGTGGTGCTGCGGCCGACCATGCACCGCCTGATCGAGGAGGGCGGGATCGTCTTCACCCGCGGCTTGCGGATGTTCGAGCGGCCGGGCGCGGTGGAGGGCACGGTCCTCGACAGCGCCGGACGCCCGTTCGAGGGCGTCACGGTGCGGCTGGGCGGAACACCCTTCCGCACGATCACGGGTCCGGACGGCCGCTACCGGCTCGACAGCCTGCCCGCGGGGCGATTCACGCTCATCGCGGATCATGACACCTACGCCGCGGCCGGGAGTTTCGTAGCCGATGACGGCGTCGACGTTCGCGAGGGGGAAGCGGAGAACCGCGTCCTGCGCGCGCGCACGACGAACGATCTCGTCGAGCGTCTCTGCGACGGCAAGCGCGCGGCGCGCGGGCATGGCACGGTCCGGGTGCTCGTCACCGACAGCGTGACGTTGCGCCCGTTGCCGAACCTGCGCGTGTGGATGCGCTGGGGCGCGCGGACGGGACGCGAGCGCGGAGGCGTGGAGACGCTCACCGACGCATCGGGGACGGTCGCCGTCGTGCCCGACACGCGCGGCTTGACGTTCACCGTCAAGGAGACGCAGCACCGCGTCGCGACCGTGACCAACGTCAACACGGTGAAGACCGACACGGTCGGAGCGTCGTTCTCGAGCTTCGCCGTGAAGTCGGGGTACCAACTGCTCGCGGCCGGAGAGACGGTCCTGCGCGGGCTCATCGGCGTGACCGAAACCGTCGCGACGCGCGGGATCAACACGACGAGCCAAGTCGGTCTGTTCTTCAAGGTCCCGGCGGGCGCGCAGGACCAGAGCTACCCGTCGAGCATCACGGTGCGGATCTCGCGCGCGGCGTCGGCCGATCTCCTGGTTCGCCTCTACGAGGCCGATGCGGTCACGCGCGCGCCGGATCGTGCCAACGCGGTCGCGATGGCCTACGTGCGCAACGCGGACATCCCGGCGACCATGGGTGACGTCACGATCAAGTTGTCGCCGCTGAAGCGCGTGACCGGGACCGGGTCGTACTTCATCGACTTCGTCGGACGCGGCACCGGGACCGCGGCGAACTTCGAGATCCGCAAACTGTCGGTCGATCTGGCGGCGGTCGATTGGGGCGGTGGCCTGCTGTACTCGACGACGTCGGGCGCCTCGTACGCGCCGATCTCGAGCCTGCTCGCCAACAGTCAG
>JABWBJ010000220.1 GCA_013360595.1 Gemmatimonadaceae bacterium
CCACCCGGCCACCGGACTGCACGCCAGGATCGCGGCGATCGCCAGCCGGCGCATCACGTGAGCCGGCCCAGGTGCCGCCGCACCGAGAACGCGCTCACGAGCGTCCCGAGCAAGGCCCCTGCTGCGATCCCGAGGATCGCCAGGCCGGGCGGGAAGAACTCCGTCTGCAGGAAGCTCCGTGAGACGATCGCGTTGGCGCCCCAGGTGAGCGCCAGCGCCAGCAGGCCGCCGAGCACGCCCTTCACGAATCCGTCGAGCAGGAAGGGCCGGCGGACGAAGGCGTCGGTCGCGCCAACGAGGCGCATGATCGAGATCTCTTTCGCCCGTGCCAGGACCGTCATCCGGATCGAGGCGCTGATGATGATGATCGCCACCGCCGCGAAGGCAACGCCGAGGATGATCCCCGTCGCCGCCGCCACGTTGCGGATCCGGTGCAGCTTCTCGATCCAGTCCGCGCCGTACCGCACCTCCTCGACGAACGGCAGGCGGCGGACGACGTCGGCGAGCGCCTGGACCGCAGCGGGATCGCGGTACCCCTCGCGCATGCGGATGTCGATGGAGCCCGGCAGGAAGCCGGCCTCGAAGACGTCCTTGAACTCGCCAAGCTCCTCCCGCGCCCGCGCGAGGGCCTGCTCCGGATCGATGTACTCGACCCGCTGCACATCGGGGCGCCGGCCCAGCTCCTCCATCAGGGCCGCAATGCTGTCCACCGGCGTGTGGTCGACGAGGAAGGCTCGCACCTCGACCCGCTCCTCGACGGTGCGCAGCGCGTTCCGGATGTTGAGCGCGACCAGCGAGAAAAGCCCGAAGGCGAAGAGGGAGAACGCGATCGTCGTCACCCCGAGCGCGCTGAGCAGGGGCGAGCGCCGGAACGCCAGCAGCGCCTCGCGCACCGCCAGTCTCATGGCGTGGCCTCCGCGGCCCGCGCCGGCTCCGCCGAATCGAAGACCAGCTGCCCGCGGTTGACCTCGAGCACCCGGAACTCGTTCCGCCGGACGAGCTCGAGATTGTGCGTCGCCATGAGCACGGCCGTCCCGGACGCGTTGATGTCCTTCAGCAGCTGGAAGATGCCGCGCGTGGCGCGGTCATCGAGGTTCCCGGTGGGCTCGTCGGCGACGAGGACGAAGGGGTCGTTCACCAGGGCCCGGGCGATCGCCACGCGCTGCTGCTCGCCGCCGCTCAGTTCGCGCGGGAAGTTCGTGGCCTTGGACGCCAGGCCCACGCGCGTCAGCAGCCGGCTCACCCGGGGGCCGATGCGGTCCGCCGGCGTGTCGACGACCTCGAGCGCAAACGCGACGTTCTGCTCGACCGTCCGGTCTTCGAGGAGCTGGAAGTCCTGGAAGACGACACCGAGCTTCCGGCGGAGCTGCGGAATGGCGGACCGCCTGATCCCAGGCGCCTTCGTCCCGCCGACCCAGACCGTTCCCCGCGAAGGGAACTCATCCATGTAGATGAGCTTGAGGATCGTGCTCTTGCCGGCGCCGCTCGGGCCGGTCAGGAACACGAACTCGCCCCGGCCGACCTGGAACGAGACGTCGTTGAGGGCCAGTCCGGTCCGCGGGTACTCCTTGAAGACGTTGGCGAAGCGGATCATGGGGAGCACATCGATGTGACTGGGCTATGGAAGAGGACGATCGAGATGGGACAGAGTTGCGAGTTGAGAGTTGGGAGTTGAGAGATGCGAGTGCTCGCAACTCTCAACTCCCAACTCTCAACTCGCAAACCCTCACCGCTCAACCGCCTGTGCCAGATCCTCAATCAGGTCCTCCACGGCCTCGATCCCCACGCTCACACGCACGAACCCGTCGGGGATCCCGGCGGCCGCGCGGCCTTCCGGGCTCAGGTGGGCGTGCGAGGTGTAGCGTGGCTCGCTCACGATGGTGTCCACGCCGCCGAGGCTCGGAGCATTGCGGATCAGGCGCAGACGCTTGAGGAACCGGGCCGCGGCCGGGCCGCCGCCGGCCAGCTCGAACGCCAGCATGCCGCCGAACCCGCTCATCTGGCGGCTGGCGACCGCGTGGTCCGGATGATCGCGGAGGCCGGCGTAATGAACCCGTGAGACGGCGGGGTGTTCCGCCAGCCACGTGGCGATGGCCAGGGCGTTGGCGTTCTGCCGCTGCACGCGCACGTCCAGGGTCTTGAGGCCGCGCTCGAGCAGCCAGCAGGCGAAGGGATCGGGGGCCTGGCCCCACAGGATCATCTTCTGGCGGACCTCTTCGACATACGACGCGGTGCCGAGCACGACCCCGCCCAGTACGTCGTTATGCCCGTTGAGGTACTTGGTGGCGCTGTGCAGCACGACGTCGGCGCCGTGCTCGATCGGCCGGAGGTTGATGGGGCTGGCGAAGGTGGCGTCGACGACCAGGGCGATGCCTTCGTCGCCGGCCAGCCGGCGCAGCGGGCCCAGATCGATCACGCGACAGGCCGGATTCGACGGCGTCTCGAGGAACATGCCGCGCGTTTCTCGGCGCAGGGCGCGGCGCCAGGCCCGGGCCCCCGTCGGGTCAACCAGCGTGACGTCGATCCCGAGCCGCGGGAGTTCCTCGGCCAGGAGCCTCCGGGCGCCCCCGTAGATCCACTCGCTGGCCACGAGGTGGTCGCCGGGGCGGAGGAGGGCCAGCATCGCGCAGGCCAGCGCGCCCATCCCGCTCCCGAGCACCAGCGCCGCCTCGGCCCCCTCGAGCGCCGCCAGCCGCCGTTGCACCTGCTCCGCGTTAGGTACGTTCCCGTATCGCGGGTACCGGAGGCCCTCGGCGGACCCGATGGCCTCCACGAAGTTCACGCTCTGGACCAGCGGCGTCACCACGGGCTCGCCGGTGACCGGAGCCCCGCCGCCGTGGACCACCCGGGTCGCCAACCGGGGTGGCCGTTCCGTCACGCCAGCACCCCTCGCGAGCCGCCGGTGTCGAGGTCCGGCTTCGTCAGGCGCACGATCTCGCTGACCACGATGCCGGCGATGTCGCGCACGACCACGCAGCCCTTGGGGACGGCCTCGTCGATGACGACGGTGGCGAGCTCCTGGCGGCGGGGGCCCTGGACCCAGGCGAGCTCGCCGTCGGACAGCAGGCGGAGCGCCGCCTCCTCGGAACGCAGCCGGACCTGCGGGCCTCGCTCCGGGTCCCCGCGCCGCGTGCCGACAAAGGCCACGACCTGCAGCGGCGGGTTGTACAGCGCCATCACATCACACTCGTCAGGGAGACGTACGCGCTCTCGTCGCGCATGACGAGCCGCTGCCTGACCAGGCGGTCGAGCGCTTCCTTGACCACGGCCATCTCCTCGTCGAGCGCCGCCGCGAGTTCCGAGGGTTCGGCGCGTCCCTGCCGCTGCACGACGTCGAGCAGGCGGCGCAGTTCGTCGTCCAGCGGTCCGACCGCCCGCCACGCGCCGTCCTCGCCTTCGACGATGACGGCCAGATCATAGCGCTGCATCACCGCCTCGATCGCCTCGAGATGATCGTCGCGAACGCCCCGGACCAGCACGTACGCATCGGTGACGATGACCTGCCGGTGGACCGCGTCCAGCAGCTTGCCCACCACCTCGTCGGCGCAGGAGAAATCGAGCAGCCCCACCTGCGAGAAGTCGATCACCGTCAGGCTCGGCGAGTCGAGGCCGGCGAGCACCCCCTCGATCTCGCGCCGCACCGCCGCGCCCGTGGGGCGCGTGACGAGGTTCGAGTACAGATCGCAGACCGTCCGTCGCAGGACGGAACCGACGTCGATGTGATGCGTCACGCGGCCGTCACCCGTTCGGGAATGGTGATCTGAACCTGAGCACCCGGGAAATGCGGGAGTCCTTCCTGCAGCGGCACCGCGTCGTCCCAGGCGGGCACGATCGCGATGCGGGCGGTCCCGCTGCGGATCGACAGCTTGCCGTTCCACCTCCCGACGAACTTGCGCACGCCGGCCAGACCCTGCCCGCGCCCGGGATCCCGGTACCGGCTCACGCCGCGCACCAGCGCATCCTCCAGCGCGGCCCCGTCATCCCAGCGGTCCCGCGGTTTCCATCCCGGCGTGCTCTCGAGCGAACGCCGGAAGCCGAGGCCTGCGTCACACACCGCGATCACCACCGCATGCCGCCCGAGCCGCTGGCGGAAGTGGTACGACTGCACGGCGACCCAGCCGCCCTGTCCCGCATGCTCGACAATGTTCTGACAGACCTCGGAAAGCGTCATGGCGAATCGCAGCGTCGCCTGCGGATCGAGGTGCAATTCATGCACAAGAATAGCCTGTGCGCGCGCCTGAATGCGTTCCACGACGGTGTGGACATCGTCGCTCGCTGACACGTCTGTGATCTCGAGGAGCACCGTCGACTCCCACGGGACTTCGCGCTGCCGAGGGACGCGGCCGTGCATCTCGAACACCGCTTCCGCGTGCCGGTAGAAGCCGGCGCGAGCCCAGTAGCTGGCCGTCTCCTCGTGGTCGGGACCGGCGAAGGCGGCTCGCTCCGCGCGCGACTGGGCAACGGCGAGCAGCGCCGTGAGGCCGTACGGCGACGCCCAGCGCGTGCGACGGGCGTCGATGAGGACCTTCTGCTCCGGCGACACCGCGGCCAACTGTTCGAAGATCTCCTCGAACGTCTCGTCGTCGAGCGAGAGTGGTACCGTGATGACGGTGGTCACGTCCGGAGCAATTCTCCTCTGAGGAAGGCCGCGAGGCCGCTCGCGCCGCGAAACCCGACGTTCCGCGCGGCGGCGCGCATGGCCGCCTGGAACGCCACCGCAAAGGTATCACCCGCCAGCAGGCGCGAGAAATAGGTCGCGCCGAAGACGTCGCCGCAGCCGGTCGGGTCCCCGGCCGACGCCTCCGAGGGAACGAGCGCGGTGCGGACCGGGCCGG
>JABWBJ010000221.1 GCA_013360595.1 Gemmatimonadaceae bacterium
CAGCCGCCGGTCTCCGAGGCGGACCGGGCCGTGGCGCGAGCGCTGGAGCCGTTCGGCCGCACCGGCGCCGCCGAGGCGCCGTACGCAATCCAGCACGACCTGCAGCAGATGATGCAGGAACTGGTGGGAATCGTCAGGCGCGAGGACGAGATGCGGCGCGCGGTGGACCGGGTGCGTGATCTGCGCGATCGGGCCCGGCGGGTGGGCGTGAGCGGGAACCGCGAGTACAATCCGGGGTGGCACACGGCCCTGGACCTGGAGAACCTGCTCACGGTGTCCGAGGCGATCGCGCTGGCGGCCATCGAGCGCCGCGAGAGCCGCGGCGGCCACTTCCGGGACGATTACCCGGACAAGGATCCGCAGTATGCGTCGTTCAACATCGTCGTGAAGCAGGGAGGCGACGGGCAGATGGCGCTGGAGCGCCGGCCGATCCCGCCCCTGCCGGCCGAGCTGGCGGCGATCATCGAAGAGCAGAAGGCCTGACCATCGATTCGATTCCCTACTCTCCATTCCGACGAGATGACCGCGACGACGTTCCGAGTCTGGCGAGGTGAGCAGGGGAAGGGTGCGTTCGCCGACTACACCACGGACATTACCGAAGGCATGGTGGTGCTCGACGCCATGCACCAGATCCAGGCGGAAACCGCGGGCGATCTGGCCGTCCGGTGGAACTGCAAGGCCGGCAAGTGCGGCTCCTGTTCGGCCGAGATCAACGGACAGCCGCGCCTCATGTGCATGACGCGCATGGACGAGCTGCCGGCCGGCGAGCCGGTGACCGTGGAGCCGATGCGCGCTTTTCCCCATGTCCGTGATCTGGTCACCGACGTGTCGTGGAACTTCGAGGTCAAGAAGTCGATCCGGAAGTTCAGGCCCCGGCCCCCCGATGCCCCCGACGGCACCTGGCGCATGCAGCAGGAGGACGTGGACCGGGTGCAGGAGTTCCGGAAGTGCATCGAGTGTTTTCTGTGCCAGGACGTCTGCCACGTGCTGCGGGATCACCACAAGCACGACTCGTTCATCGGGCCGCGGTTCTTCGTGCACACGGCCGCGCTGGAGATGCACCCGCTGGACACCGAGGATCGCCTGCGTGACCTGAAGGAGGACCAGGCGATCGGGTACTGCAACATCACGAAGTGCTGCACGGCGGTCTGCCCGGAACACATCGCCATCACGGACAACGCGATCATACCGCTCAAGGAGCGGGTGGTGGACGAGTTCTACGATCCGGTGGTGAAGCTGGTCCGGCTGATGCGAGGAGGGCGGACATGAGCGACGGGCGGTGGGAGCTCAAGGCGATCAGCCGCGAGGGCGTGGCGGCCGCGCTGCAGAAGGCGCACCGGTACCGGATCCTCAACGACCCCACCGCCGCGGAGAGCATCTGTCTGGACGTGCTTGCCGTGGACCCGGAGAACGCCGAGGCGCTGGTGACGCACGTGCTGGCGATCACGGACCAGTTTCCGCATGGGCATTCCACGGATCTGCGCCGGGCCGACGAGGCCGCCGGCCGGATCACCGATCCCTATCGGAACGCCTATTACCGCGGCGTGATCTGCGAGCGGTGGGCGAACGGGATCCTCGACCGGGGGGCCCCGCGCGCGGGCGAGATGGCGTACGAGTGGATCGAGAAGGCGCTGGGACACTTCGAACGGGCCGAAGCGCTGCGTCCGGCGGGGAACGACGAGGCGATCCTGCGGTGGAACACCTGCGTTCGGCTGCTCGGGCGCCATCCGGAGGTTCGGCCCGTGGACGCCGAGGCGTGGGAGCCGAGCCTGGAGTAGACGGCTGGCCCGGGCGCCCGGCTCGCGCTTATCGGCTCGCTGGGCTGACCCCGCCCACGCCTACAGGTGCCAACGTGTCTGGTAGGCGGCGCACATCTGTTCGAGCATGCGCGAGTACTCTGCGTCAACATCGATCGCCAGGCCGTTCGGACGAGGCAGTACCGGAGGGCCGACGTTGTCGATGTGCACCGGAACCAGCAATACGAAGTCGTACCCTTCCACATGCGTGTACCCGGCTTCGAGTGGGCAAGGTGCGAAACAGATCAACGGACTTCTGCGGATCGTTCGGGCGGTTCCGGCTGACGGCCCAGCTGAACTCGGTCCAGAGGGACCCGTCTCCTGAGGACAGTCGCGGGAGGATCGCCGCACGAAACTCGGCGTCGCGATCTCGATAGATCTTGTGCACCTGATCCGGGACATTCAGAACGCGCTCCGCCAACCCGATCAGTACGGTGGCGACGAGCAGTGCCTCCGGTCGGACACCGTGAATGGCGCCGAGGACCTTCTTGAGATCGTCGAATCGGCTTGTGCGGTTTCGATGCGCGGTAATGACCGACTTGTTCTCGACAGCGATGCGGCACTGGTGGATGTCAGGTTTTCCGTCTGCATCCGGCACGCCGACGAACAAATCAACCTTGCGGAGCCGGTCGCCGGGACCGGCAACGTTGTACCACACCTTCACGACCCCGGCATCGAGATCCGCCTTGAGGGCCGGGCACCGAAGTCGAAGATCGCGTACCAGGCCACGGCTCACCGTGTCGGAGTGCGTCTCCAGCCGGTGGTTGTGGTAGCGGGCCTGGGCGATTGCGCTGACCGCTTCGTCGAACGGCGTCGTCATCCCGGCTGAAGCGCGAGCTGCGCGTCGACTGGCGCGCCGATGGCCCCCCCGAGTTCCTCTGGAATCGGCAGCCGCTTCAACACCTGGCTCTGAAGCCTCAGGAACCCGTTGGCGGCCCGTTGGCAGTGGGCCTCCAGCCAGTCGCGGGAGGCGTCGGAATTGAGGTACTCGGCCAGGGCCTGGAGGCGGTCGGCGTGCAGCGGAACGAGATAGTAGACCGAGTGTCGAGGCACGACGTCGCCAGCATCGTCGATCACGAACCAGGGTCGACGGGTGATGTCCTTGCAGAGCAGCTTCGGCCGCCGCAACAGCGGGAGGGGCGGCGTTTCGTGAAACGCATACCATGGTTTCCGCGAGACGCAGGTTCGCGCCAGGAGCCGTGAGCGCCGAGGACCGTGCCGCAGGAAGTCCCCAAGCGCGCCGAGCTCGGCCTCAGACAGCAGGGCACCGCGCTGGTCGTATGGAACCAGGATGCTCGATGTGAGCGACGGGAGTGACGTACCACTGATGTCACGGCCGGCGATCGTAGGGTGCGCGAACGGAAGCAGGTCCGCAGGCAGGTCGCGAACCTTGTGCACGAACACGTCATCCGCCCCCGTCGCAACGCCGCAGCTGATGCGCAGGCACGCATCCGCCAACGTGGATCCATCGCGCGTGACCCGCCATTCCCCGAGCCTGCCCTGCCAGGAACTGGCCGCTGCCGGAAGTGTCACCGATGACTGCCGACCGTCGCGACGGATGATACGCGTCGGCTCGTCCGGTTGGCGGGCGGAAACCGTCGTGACCAGCGGGTACGTCACAAGCGGCTCGAAGGTACGTTCCGGAAGAAAGTGCAGCTCATGGATGTGGTGCCCGGAGAGCAGCCTTCTGAGTTCGCTGGCAGACTCGGTGTACAGGTACTTTTCGGGCGTGACGAACACGAGACGACCGCCTGGCCGCAGTTGGCTGAGCGCCCGCTCAAAGAACAGCTGATAGAGGTCGAAACGCCCCGTGGCGGTTTCAAACAGGCCTCGATAGAACTGCCGCTCCTCGACGCTGAGGCCCGTGATCGGAACGTACGGCGGGTTGCCGACGATGTAGTCGTGGAGTTCCAACCCGGTGGCTCGGAGGTAGTCCTCCTGCCGGATCTCGACCTGCGGAACCTGCGCGAAGCGGCCAGCGGAATGCATCGCGTGTCTGGGGTCGGATTCGACGCCCACAATTCGCGGGACTACCTGCCGGTGGTGCCGGCACCACCGCAGAATCCCGGCGATGAATTCGCCCCGTCCGCATCCTGGGTCGAGCACCGAGCTCGCCGCCGTCGGCTCCCGCCCGGCAAACAGCCTCTCCACCATCAGGTCCACGACCGATTCCGGAGTGGGAACAAAGCCTTTCATCGCGAACTCACACTCCGCGGGGCTGTCGTGGACGAACAAACACCGTAACCTTATTCCCCTTCATTCACGGCGGCAAGCGATGGCCATCCGTGGCAACGCCCATCCCAGCCACGCCCCCACGGGCCGGAACGTGTGCCGGTAGAGCCGCGTTCCCGATCCGATTGATCTGAGCTACCCGCCGACGCCGTAAATTGGTGACGCACCGTTTCCGCGACCTCATCATGCGCCACATTCGTTCGATCCTGCTGGCGATCTTCCTCGCCAGCCCGGTCTCTGCCCAGTCCTATCCCTCGCCCGACCCCGTGCTGCGGTCCCTGTGGACCGATGGGATGGAGAACTCGCAGCTGCCAGCGCTCGCGCAGGTCCTGCTGGATTCCCTCGGCCCGCGACTGACCGGGTCGCCGGGCATCAAGGCGGCCAACGACTGGCTCGTGAGGACCTATGCGTCGTGGGGCATCCCGGCACGCAATGAACAGTACGGCACCTGGCCGGAGTGGCGCCGCGGCGCCACGCACGTCGACCTCGTGGCGCCGTGGGTCCGGACGCTCGAAGGCGTCCTGCTGGCGTGGAGCCCGGGGACCGGCGGCCGGGACGTAACCGGTCCCGTGATCGCGCTCCCCGACCTCCCGGACAGCGCCGCGTACGCGGCCTGGTATCCGCAGGCGCGGGGGAAGTTCGTGCTGGTCTCGTTCGCCGAGCCGACGTGCCGGCCTGACGACGACTGGCTCCAGCATGCCGCGCCCGGTGTCTTCGACCGGATGGACTCCACGCGCGCTCAGGACCGGGCCGCCTGGGCGGCACGCGTGCGGCGAACGGGCTTCGTCGTCGCCAGCAGCCTGGGC
>JABWBJ010000222.1 GCA_013360595.1 Gemmatimonadaceae bacterium
CCAGCGCCGCCGGGCCGGCCACGAATCCGCCGGCGGCGCCGCCTAACGCCTTGCCGAGCGTGGAGGTCATGATGTCGACCTCGCCGAGCACGCCGTAGTGCTCGGCCGTGCCGCGGCCGGTGCGGCCCAGGACGCCGGTGGCGTGCGAGTCGTCCACGGCGAGAATCGCGTCGTGGTCCTTCGCGATCTGCAGCAGCTGCGGGAGCCTGCAGATGCTCCCCTCCATGGAGAACACGCCGTCCGTCCAGATCAGCCGGCGGCGGGCGCCGCGGTGCGCCTGCAGCTTCGCCACCAGGTCGTCCATGTCCGAGTGCCGGTAGACGACGGTCGTGCACTTCGTGATCGCCTTCGCCAGCCGCATGGAGTCGATGATCGACGCGTGGTTGAGTTCGTCGGAGAAGACGACGTCTCCTTCCTCGACCACCGTCGCGGTGAGCCCTTCGTTGGCGTTCCAGCACGACACGAACGTCATCGACGCCTCGCAGCCCACGAAACGGGCCAGCGCCTCCTCCAGCTCGCGGTGCACGGTAAACGTGCCGCAGATGAAGCGCACGCTGCCGGTGCCGGCGCCGTACTTCCGCAGCCCGTCGTGTCCCGCCTCCACGACCGACGGCTCGTTGCAGAGGCCGAGGTAGTTGTTGGAGGACAGGATCAGCACGTCGCCGCGCCCCTCCATCCGGACGTGGGCCGCCTGCGGCGAGGCCAGGTGGTTCAGGCGCTTGTAGACCTTCCGGTCCCTGAGATCGGCAATCTGCGCGCTGAGCGCGCTCCGGAACGCTTCGTTGAGCATAACGAGGGTACGGGAACCTGCGATGAGAGGGCTGCGCTCCGCTAATCCGCTATTTCGAAGATCACCTTCCCGGCCTCGCCGCTCTTGATCACCCGCATTGCCTCCTCGAAGCCCTCGAGGGGAAAGCGATGCGTGATGACCGGGGTCGGGTCGAACTCGCCCGACAGCAGGAACCGGGTCATCTGGTGCCACGTGTCGTACATGCGGCGGCCGATGACTCCGTAGACGGTGATGCCCTTGAAGATGATCTCGTTGGCGAGGTTGATCTCCATGGGCTTCGCCGGAATGCCCAGCATCTGCACGCGGCCCCCCAGGCGGACCATGGCGAAGCCCTGGTGGATGGCGGCCGGAATGCCGGACATCTCGAGCACCACGTCCACCCCGAGTCCGCCGGTGGCCCGCTTCACCGCGTCTTCCACCTGGTCCGGGTGCACGGTGTCGTGCGCGCCCATCGTCCGCGCCAGCGCGAGCCGGCGGTCGTTCACGTCCGACGCGATGATGCGCGACGCCCCCGCGGCCCGGCAGATCCCGACCGCAAAGATGCCGATCGGCCCGCAGCCGGTGATGAGCACCACCGCTCCAGGGATCTCCGCCGTCAGCGCCGTATGGAATGCGTTCCCCATCGGATCGTGGATGCCCCCCACGTCGAACGACAGGCTGTCATCCAGGTGCCAGACGTTGAGCGCCGGCATGGCGATGTACTCGGCGAAACAGCCGTCGCGGTCCACGCCGATGATCCGCGTATTGGGGCAGACGTGCGCGTTCCCGGTGCGGCAGGGCAGGCAGCGGCCGCACACGATGTGCCCCTCGGCCGTCACACGGTCGCCCACCGCCACGTCGGTGACCAGCTTCCCGACCTCGACGACGTCGCCGGCGAACTCATGGCCCACGATGAACGGGGGGCGGCAGCGGCCCCGCGCCCAGTCATCCCACTCGTAGATGTGCACGTCGGTCCCGCACACGCCGGCGCGGCGGACCCGGATGAGGACTTCGTTGTCGAGGATCGAGGGGACGGGAACGTCGGTCAGGTGGAAGCCGGGGCCGGCGTGGTGCTTGACCAGTGACTTCATGAAGGCGTGGGACACGGAAAGGAGGCCCCGGCACATGCCGAGCGCGCCGAAAGGTCGCCCCCGGACGGGCGCCGGAGAAGGGCCGCCGTCGGCCAGGGCCGCCTGCCGCATGCGCTGGTCCGGAAACGTCTTACGACGCCGTTCGGTTCGCGCCGCCATCGCGCGGCCGGCCGGCGCGTTCGCGCTCCCTGTCACGTTCCGCCGCCTCCGCCGATAGACACCCACGCGGTGCAACGATCCGCGCCCCTGCCTGAGCGGCATTCGAACCCGGAGCGCGTGTGACGCATCAATGGCATTCGAGGATCGCCGTCGCCGGCCTGGCGCTGGCGCTCATGGCCTGCACGTCGTCCGACAATCCGTCCGACCCCGGACCGACGACGGGGACGATCGCGGGCCTGGTGACCGATGCCATCACCGGGCAGCCGCTCGCCGGGGCCACCGTGGTCACGTCACCGGCCACGGCGACGGTCACGACCAACGCGCAGGGAGCCTACAGCATCCCGAACGTCCCGACCGGATCCTATTCGGTCACCGCCTCGCACGCCGGGTACAACGCGAACTCGACCACCGCGGTGGCGATCGCCTCGCTCACGGTCACGGTCAACCTCGCGCTGACGCCGCAGGGCGGATCCCTTGCCGGGATCGTCACCGACGCCTCCAACGGCCAGCCGATCGCCGGCGCCAGCGTGACCACGCAGCCGCCGACCAGCTCGGTGACGACGAACGCGCAGGGCGGGTACAGCATCCCCGGCATTCCGGGCGGCACCTACACGGTCACGGCCGCCCGCGCCGGGTACGCTTCGAACTCCGCCACGGTCGGCGTGACCGTCGGCGGTACCGCGACGGCGAATCTGGCGCTCGTCCCGCTGCCGGGAACGCTGAGCGGACTGGTCACCGACGCAAGCACCGGCGCCCCGATCGCCAACGCCACGGTGACCACGCAACCGCCGACCACCGGTGCGTCGACCAACGCGCAGGGCGCGTACACGATTCCCAACGTCGCGGCCGGCAACTACGTCGTGATGGTCTCACGCGCGGGGTACTCCCCGGGTCAGGCCAACGCGACCGTCGGGCCCGGACAGAACGCCACCGCCAACGTGGCTCTGGCGCCGGTTCCCGGCTCGATCACGGGCGTCGTGACCAACGCCACCAACGGGTCTCCGCTTGCCGGCGCCTCGGTCTCCACGCAGCCGCCGACGACCACCGTCACGACCAACGCCCAGGGCCAGTACACGATCGCCAACGTGCCGCCCGGCACGTACACGGTGAACGTCTCCCTGGCGGGCTTCAACTCGAATTCCGGCGCCGCCACGGTGGCCTCGTCGCTCGCCACCACCACCAACGTTGCGCTCACGCCGCTCCCGGGCAGCATCACGGGTCTCATCACCGACGCGTCGACCGGACAGCCGATCGCCGGCGCCTCGGTGTCGACCGCGCCCGCGACCAGCACCGTGACCACCAACGCGCAGGGGCAGTACACGATTCCCAACGTTCCCGCCGGGAACTACACGGTCACGGCGACCAGGACCGGGTACAGCCCGGCCAGCGGTCCCGTCACGGTGCCGCCCGGACAGGCCGCGACGCGGAACCTCGCGATGTCCACCCAGCCGGCCTACGACGGCACGTGGACCGGGACCACCTCCGATGGCAAGACCATCGGCTTCACGATCGTCAACAACGCGTTCACACTCTTCTCGCTCACCTACAACGCGGCCGCGTGCGGCACGAGCGGCGGGGTCAACATCACGTACAACACGCCCCAGCCCATCTCCGGCAGTTCGTTTACCATCTCGTCAGCCGGGGCCCCGCCGGTGCGCGTCGCGTTCACGGTCCAGGGCACCTTCAGTTCGGGAACAAGCGCCTCGGGAACCATCAACTTCACCGTCACCCTCTCCTTCCCGGTCGGGAACTGCTCGACCAGCTACAACGTGACCTGGACGGCCTCCCGCTGATGCCGGTGCGCCGGGCATACGGTCTGGCGCCCGGCCCGGACGTGGTAGCCAGACCGCGGCACGGGCTTCATTATAGCCCGGACCGGCGCTGCCCCCTGGTCTGGGCAGTGCCCGGGCTGGACTGTGTGGAGCCCGGCATGGACGAGCACCGACCGACCCTGAATCTCGAGGAGTCCCTCGCGGCGCTTGCGCACGGGCTGGAGCTGATCGCCACGCGACGCCTGGGATCGAGCGAGGACGGACGTGACGCTGCCCAGGAGACACTGGTGCGCGTCCTCGAGCGGGCACGGGCGGCGACCGCGGCGGGGGCGGGGGGACGGGCGCGGCCGTTCGCGGACCAGGACGAGCTGGCGCGCGTTGCGTACGGGATCCTCCGGCACGTCATCGCCGACATGCACCGGATGCGAGCGCGCGAGGTCTCGGCGCTCGACGATCTGCAGGCCGGTGGCCCCTGTCCGCTCGAGCGGCTCGTCACCGACGACGAACGCACCGCCGTCCATTCGGCGCTCGCGCGACTCCCGGACGGCGACCGGGCGTTGCTCGAACGCTGCTACGTGCACGGCGAACGGCTGGTGTCGATCGCGGAAGCGCTCGGTGAGCCTCCCTCGCGCATCCGCAAGCGCAAGTCACGGGCGCTGGAGCGCCTGGCGACGCTCCTGCCCTCTTCTCACCGGCCGCGCACGATGGGGACGCGGCCGGCCTCGGCGAACGTCGCGTGATGCCGGACTGCTCCCAATCGGAGACCGCTCAGCGGTACGTCGCCGGGATCCTGCCGGTCGACGAGGTCGAGGCGTTCGAACTCCACCTGCTTGGCTGCGAACGTTGCCGGCGCGAGGTGGATCTCGCGCTCCGGTTCGCTCCAGCACTCGCAGCGGGGGCAGCCAGGGTCGTCTCACCCGATGTCACGCTCGCCGCGAGCGAGCCCGGGCGCGCGTCGAGCCCACCCGGTGGCGCGAGCCCCAGACCCGCGAGGCGATCACGAAGACTGCTGATCGCGGGGCTGCC
>JABWBJ010000223.1 GCA_013360595.1 Gemmatimonadaceae bacterium
CCGTCGCCCACCAGTCCGAGCCGCCGCGCCAGGTCGCGCCCCGTCCGCACGGCAACGCCCACCGCGTGGCCGAGCGCGGCCCCGACCACCGTGGGAAGGTCGACCGGCGGCAGTTCCCCCTGGCCGAGGGAGGCGAAGATTTCGCGGCGGAGCCGGAGCGCGATGGGGCTCGCGAACGTGATCGCGTTGAAGCGGTCGTCGTAGCGGACGCCGAGGCCCTCGATCAGCGCCGCCGTGCGAGCGAAGTACACCATCTCGCTCGGCAGCCGCACGGGCCAGTCGTACAACGCCGCCATGACTTCGTTGGTGACGAGATCCACGCGCTCCCGCATCGGCATCTCGACATAGGCCAGGGTGAGCAGCCGGTCGGCGAGCCCGCGGACCTGGACCGGGTCGGCCCCGGAGTCGATCATGCCCAGCGACTCGAAGCCGGCCACGACGCCGGCCGCGTCGCGGCGAATGGCGGCGAAGATGGTCGTCACGAGCCGCCACCGAAGCTCGCGCGACACCGGTACGACCATGCCGAAATCGAGGACCACCACCCGGCCGTCCGGCGTGACCAGCACGTTCCCCGGATGCGGATCGGCGTGGAAGAAGCCGTCGATCAGCATCATGCGCAGGTACAGCTCCATCACCGCGCCCACGATGCCGCGCGGATCCTGCGCGCGTTCCCCCGGGCGGCTCGTCAGCCGGTCGACCCGCGTGCCTTCGATGTACTCCAGCACCAGCACCCGGCGCCGCACGAGCCCGGGAATCACGCGGGGGATCACCACCCGCGGGTTCCCATGGAAGTTCTCGCGGATCCGCGTGGCGTTCGCCGCTTCGTGTTCGAGGTCCATCTCTTCCGGGACGCGCACCGCGAACTCCTCGACCACCGTTCGCGCGTTCCTCAGATGCGGGTTCGGCCAGTGCCGTTCGAGCCAGCGCAGCATGGGCAGCGCGATGGCCATGTCCTTGCGGACCAGTTCCTCCACGCCCGGACGCAGCACCTTGACCACCACATCCTCGCCGCGGTACCGGGCGCGATGCACCTGCCCCAGCGAGGCCGCGGCGAGCGGCTCCGCCTCGAACTGTTCGAAGATCTCGCGCACCGGGCGACCATACGCGCCCTCGATCTCGTGCTCGATCACGGGCGTCGGCACCGGCGGCACCTGATCGGTGAGCCGGGACAGCACCCCCACGTACGGCTCCGGGATGAGGTCCGACCGGGACGAGAACACCTGCGCCAGCTTCACGAACGACGGCCCCAGCGCGGCCAGCGTCGTCACGAGCCGTTCGGCTCGAGCCGTGTGGAAGGCCGGCGTGCGCGGCAGCGGCCGCCCGGCGATTCCCCACCGCTTCCAGTCCCGCAGGAACGAAAGCGCCAGCGGGGCGAGGTGTCGCAGGAGGACCAGGAGCCGCATCGGCGTCGGTCGCGCCCGGCGCGGGGGCGCGATCTCTCCCTAGAAGGACGGCAGCATGGGCCGCGCCCATGGCACGAAGCCCGCGATGGCCGCGAACGCCAGTCCGAACCAGATCGCCGCCCGCTGGAACCGCTCGGCGTCGCTGGCCGCGCGCCGGACCTTCACGCTCCCGACGTGCGCCACCGCGATGGCGGCGACCATGATGACCGGGTGCTCGACCAGGAAGTAGCGCACCGGGGCGTCCCGCATCGCCGCGCCCATGTCGCCGAAGCCGGACCGGGTGATCGGGCTGTAGAACAGGTAGAGCGCGAGGCCCACGGCGAACTGGAAGTCGAGCATCGCGACGAAGGCCCGGGCCGCGCCGCGTTCGGCGCCGGTCCAGGATCGCCGGCCCAGCCAGCCGCGCCAGGCCAGAACGACCGTGACCGCCCCGGCCAGCAGGACCAGCCAGCGGAGCACGTTGTGCAGCGCGAGGACGTAAGTGAACATGATGGGGCCACGTGGCCGGCGGCCGGCCAGGGGTCTCCCGTAATCTACCACGGGAACTGGCCGTCCCTCGGGGCCTCCGTGTACCCGCCACCGTCCTCCGAAGTCCCTTCATCCCCTCGCCCCTTCCGCACATGCCTCGTCTCCCCTGGCCCGTCCTCACCGTTGCGACTCTCGTCGCCTGCGCCGGCCGTGAGGGCATCGACCGGGCCGACCTCGAGCCGGCCCTGGCCGCGATCTCGGCCGACACGATGCTGGCCAGCATCCGCATCCTCTCGTCGGATGCGTTCGAGGGGCGGGCTCCGGGCACCGCCGGCGAGGACAGCACCGTCGCCTGGCTCGTTGCGCAGTTCGACGCGTTAGGCCTCGCCCCGGGCAATCCCGACGGCAGCTACGTCCAGCGCGTGGAGCTGGTGGGGTACACCGGAACCTCCACGGCGGCGGCGCGCGTCGGCGGGCGCCCGTTCCCCCTCCGGCCCACGCAGGACTACATCGCCGTCTCCCGGCACGACCGGCCGGAGATCAACGTCGCGGACACCGAGATCGTCTTCGTCGGCTACGGCGTCGTCGCTCCGGAGTTCGGCTGGGACGACTACAAGGGGGTGGATGTCCGCGGCAAGACCGTGCTCATCATGGTCGGGGATCCGCCCATTCCGGACCCTGCGAATCCCGCCGAACTCGACACGTCGATCTTCCGCGGCAAGGCCATGACCTACTATGGCCGCTGGACCTACAAGTACGAGAAGGCGAGCGAGATGGGCGCCGCCGCCGCGATCATCATCCACCAGACCGGGCCGGCGGGTTATCCGTGGGAGGTCGTCACGGGCAGCTGGGGACAGGAGAACTTCGACATTCCCGGCGCCGCGGGCGCCTCGCGCGTGGCCATCGAAGGCTGGATCACCGAGGCCAGGGCGCGGGCACTGTTCGCCGCTGCGGGGCGGGACTTCGACGAAGCATCGCGCGCCGCCATCACGAAGGACTTCCGGCCTCTCACCGGGATGGGGAGCGCCACCTGGCGCGTGCGCAACGCCGTGCGCCGCGTGCAGTCGCGCAACGTCATCGCCAGGCTCGAAGGGTCCGACTCGACGCTCAGGGACGAGTACGTCGTCTACACGGCGCACTGGGATCACTCCGGCCGGAACCCCTCGCTCCAGGGGGACCAGATCCTGAACGGCGCCCTGGACAACGCCTCCGGCACCGCCCAGCTGCTCGAGATCGCCAAGGCGTTCGAGCGGCTCCCGGAGCGGCCCCGGCGCTCGATCCTCTTCCTCGCCGTCACCGCCGAGGAAGCCGGGCTCCTGGGGGCCAAGTTCTACGCGAAGAACCCGCTCTATCCGCTCAATCGCACCGTGGCGAACATCAACATCGACGGCGTGAACCAATGGGGGCGCACGTCGGACGTGGTCGTCGTCGGACTGGGCAACTCGACGCTCGACGACGTGCTCGACACGGTCGTGACCGCCGCCGGGCGCATGATCGTGCCGGACCCGGAACCGGAGAAGGGCTTCTTCTATCGGTCCGACCACTTCGAGTTCGCCAAGGAAGGCGTACCCGCGCTCTACCCGGACGCCGGAGTGAACTACATCGGCAAGCCGGCGGGCTGGGGCCTTCAGAAGCGCGCCGAGTACACCGCCAACGACTACCACAAGCCCACGGACGAGATCAAGCCGGACTGGGACCTGTCGGGCGCCGTAGAAGACGCGCGCATGCTCTTCGAGGTCGGCTACCGCGTCGCGCAGGCCGCGAAGTGGCCGGAATGGAAGCCGGGGACGGAGTTCAAGGCCAGGCGCGAGGCCATGCTCGCCGGCCCCCCGAAGCAGTAGCGCATCGACCCGTCGGTCTGCCCTCGGACCCGCCGGCCTACCCGGCGTCTTCGAGGGTACGCGGCCAGTCCGCCTTGAGCAGTCGCGACATCGCGCGGTCGGCCAGCAGCCGGCCGCCCGTCTGGCACCGCGCGCAGTAGTTGGTCTCGTTGTCGGCGTACCGGATCCGCTGCACCGGTGCGCCGCACACCGGGCAGGGCTGCCCGTACCGTCCGTGGACCGTCATGCCCTCGCGAAAGGCCGTCACCGTCTCGGGAAACTCGCCGGCGCATTCGGCGCGTATCCTGGCCGTCCATTCCTCGAGCACGGTCACCGTCGCGTCCCGGAGCGCTGCCACCTGGAGGTCGGTGATCCGCGACGTGAGGAGCAACGGCGAGAGCCGGGCCCGGTGCAGAATCTCGTCGGAGTAGGCATTGCCGATCCCGCTGAAGAGCCGGGGGTCCGTCAGCGCGCGCTTGAGCGTGTGGTTCTCGCGTCGAAGCCGGGTGGCGACCTGCGCCACCGTCGACTGAAGCGGCTCCAGACCACCGCGGTCGAACTGGGCGAGCGCCGCTTCGCCCTGCACGAGGTGCAGCGAGGCCCGCCGCTTCTTTCCGGCTTCGGTCAGCACCAGAACGCCGTCGGCGAACTCGAAGCGCGCGAGCGGCGCCGGCCGGGCGACGGTGCCGCCCGGCGCACGCCAGCGCAGCCGGCCGGCGATCATCAGATGCATCACGAGGAAGAGCGCTCCCTCCGTTTCCATCACGATCCGCTTGCCGATCCGGCGGTATCCGCGAACGACGCGGCCCGTGAGCGCATCGATGGACGGCTGCACGGTGCGCAGCACGAACGGGTTCACGATCCGCACCCCCGCGATCGGCTGACCGGCGGTGCGCGCCTCCAGGGCTTCGAGGTAGATCGCGATGTCGGGGAGTTCCGGCATGGCCGAAAGGTATGCGGATCCCTCCCCTCGCCCGTCACCGGTGTCCCATCTTGTGCGCGTGCTTCCCGTCGAAGCCGTTCTCGCGGACCTCCGCCGCGCGCTGCACGACCCCGGGGCCGCCGTCCTCCAGGCGCCCCCCGGCGCCGGCAAGACCACGGCGGTCCCCCCGGCCCTGCTGG
>JABWBJ010000224.1 GCA_013360595.1 Gemmatimonadaceae bacterium
GAGCTGCGCGCCCGCTGCTCGGAGCAGGCCTGATGCGCCGGGGTCTCGTGGCCGGAGCGCTTGCCGTGGCCGGAGCGATCGGCCTCCTGGCCTGGGGTGGCGCCTTCGCCACCGGCTCGTCAGGCGTGTCCCCCGGATCACCGGCGCCGGACTTCCGCGCCGTCACGCTCGACGCCTCTCCCCGGCCGAAAGGCATCGCCGACTATCGCGGCCAGGTCGTCCTGCTCAACCTCTGGGCGACCTGGTGCGGCCCCTGCGAGTGGGAGATGCCGAGCCTCGAGGCCCTGCACCGCGACTTCGCGCCGCAGGGCCTCAGGGTCGTGGCGGTCGCGGTGGACGATCCCGGGTTCGAGCAGCGCGTCCGCGACTTCGTCGCGCGCAAGGGCCTCACCTTCGAGATCCTGAGCGAGGGATCCGGGAAGATCGAGGCGGATTACGAGGCGCGAGGGATCCCCGCGACGTACCTCATCGGCAAGGACGGACTCATCCGCAAACGCGTGGCCGGCGCGTCCGACTGGAACACCCCAGCCAACCGGGCCCTGGTCGCGCAACTGCTGGGCGGATCCGCGACCCCGCCGTAGTTCCTGCCGGGAGCGCGAACCTCTGCGGCGCCGGCGATTCAACGATTCACGATTCACGATCCCCGATGGTGGTCCTCGGCATCGAAACCTCCTGCGACGAAACGTCGGCGGCCGTCGTCGAGGGTCGCGGCGATGACGTCGTCCAGCGCTCGCTGGTGATCCTGTCGCAGGACGTGCACCGCGTCTTCGGCGGCGTGGTCCCCGAGATCGCCTCCCGGGCGCACGTGACGGCCATCGTCCCCGTCGTGAACCAGGCGCTGCGCGACGCCGGGCTGTCCCTCGGCGACATCGACATCGTCGCGGTGACCAACGCGCCCGGTCTCGTCGGCGCGCTGCTCGTGGGCGTGAGTTACGCCAAGGGACTGGCGTGCGGCGCCGGGAAGCCGCTCATCGGCGTGCACCACATGGAGGGACACCTGTTCGCGCAGTCGCTGGAGCATCGTGAGGCGGTCCCGCCGTTCACCGCGCTCCTCGTCTCGGGCGGCCACACGCTCCTGGTGGACGTGCCCGCCTGGGGCGACTACCACATCCTGGGCGCCACGCGCGACGACGCCGCGGGTGAGGCGTTCGACAAGGTGGCCAAACTGCTCGGCCTGCCGTACCCCGGGGGGCGGCACATCGAGCGGATCGCGCGGGAAGGCGATTCGAACCGCTTCCGGTTCGCGCGGCCCATGCTGCGACGGAACCAGCAGCCGGACGACGAGGACTACTACGACGTCTCGTTCAGCGGCCTGAAGACCGCCGTGCTCCTGGCGGTGCAGGGGTCGGCCGACCTGGAGCGCGACCGCCCCCACATCGCGCGCGGGTTCCAGGACGCGCTGATCGAAACGCTGGTCGAGAAGACGGCGCGGGCCGCCGAGCGCCACGACCGCCGGCGCGTCGTCCTGGGCGGAGGGGTGGCCTGCAACCAGGCGCTGGTCGAGGCGATGAAGATGAGGATGGCGGAGTCGGGCGCGGCCGTATACGCTCCCTCAGTCCGATTGGCCACCGACAATGCGGCCATGATCGCACGGGCCGGGTTGTTCCATGCCGAGCGCGGTGAGCGCAGCGGGATGGGATTGAATGCGTTCGCGAGAATGCCGTTGGGTGGTTGAACGTGGATCAAGCGTCAGCCTGCCAGCCCCAGCCCCAGCCCCAGCCCCAGCCCCAGTTCCAGTACCAGCACCAGCACGCTGCACCAGCACGGAGCATCAGCCCCAGCAGGCAGCACGAAGCCAGACTTTGAGAACATGGACCTAATCCACCACCCACTGGTCTGGAGGCTCGGCCGGTTCGAGCTGACCGGGTTCGGCCTCGCGGTGCTGCTGGCCTTCGTGATCGCTCAGATCATCTCCCAGCAGGAGCTGCAGCGCCGCGGCCACGCGAAGGAAGCCGAGGCCATCCCCGATCTCATCCTGGCCGCCATCATCGGCACGCTGGTGGGCGGGAAGATCTACTATGCGGCCCTGGTCGCGCAGGACTGGTCGGCGCTCTTCAGCCGCGCCGGACTCGTGTTCTGGGGCGGGTTCATCGGCGGGGTCACGGCGTGCTGGCTCGTGATTCTCCGGCGCAAGCTCTCCTTCGCCCGCGTGGCCGATGTGGGCGGCATCGCCCTCGCCGCGGGGTACTCGGTGGGACGCACGGGTTGCTGGGCGGTCGGCGATGACTACGGGCGGCCGTGGGACGGTTTCCTGGCCGTGAAGTTCCCGGAGGGCGTCCCGCCCTCGACCGCCGGACACATGCAGCAGTCGTTCGGCATCCCGATTCCGGACGGCGCCACCCCCGACACCCTGCTCGCCGTCCATCCCACGCAGCTCTACGAAACGGCGCTCGGCCTGCTGATGTTCCTGGTCCTGTGGCGCCTGCGCGGCCACCGCCACGCCGATGGCTGGCTGTTCGGGATGTACCTCATTCTGGCCGGCGCCGAGCGGTTCTTCATCGAGTTCTTCCGGGCCAAGGACGACCGCGGGTTCATGGGCCTGACGCTCGCGCAGGGCATCGCCGCGGCGCTCCTGGTTGCCGGGATCGTCGTTATGCAGGGGCGGCGGCGCCCGGCGCCCGCCGCCTGACCATCGACCCGGGCCGATCATGATGGACCGCCAGTACCTGAGCGACCTGCTCGACTTCCATTACTGGGCGCGCGACCGCGTGCTCGCGGCCGTGGCCGTGCTGACGCCCGAGCAGTACGCGCGGCCCATGGGCAGCAGCTTCGCGTCGGTGCGGGACACGCTGAACCACATCTACCAGGCCGAGTGGATCTGGTATTCGCGGTGGCATGGCGAATCGCCCGCGTCGTTCGGGGCAACGATCCCCGATCTCGAATCGCTGGCGTCGCGATGGAGGGACCTCGAGCGCGAGGTGCGCGCGTTCCTGGCGGCGCAGGGCGCGGACGGGCTGCGGGCGGTGATCGCCTATCGGCTGATGAGCGGGAAGGAGGGGGCGTCGCCGCTCTGGCAGATGGTGGCCCACGTGGTCAACCATGCGACGTACCATCGCGGCCAGGTCGTCACGCTCCTCCGGCAGCTTGGCGTGACGCCGGCGCAGGGCACGGACATGATCACGTTCTTCCGCGAACGCAGCGCCGCGAAATAGGAACGCCGGGGCACGTGCCAGCCCCGGCGCTCCATGCGCTGTTCCCGGAGGATCCAGGCGGCCATGCCGCGGGAGTCGATAGGCTCCCGATTTCCGGGCCAGCGCCCGCTCGAGGACGGTCCATCCCTCGACGGTTCGACCCGCTCATCGGCGGGAGGAAGCAGCGGGTCGATGCGCGCGGCGCCTTCGCACTTCGCTTCCACCTGCCCTGGAAGAGCCGGGACCATTCTGCCCGACCTGCTTCGGGCCGCCGTGGTGGCATCGCCCTCACTCTGCACCGCAACTATGGAGCGGAACGTCGCCGCGCGCAATGCGCGTTCCCCTCACCGACCTCAGCCGTCCGCCACCTTCCGAAGCCCGGGAGCGACGGTAGCTTCGAAGGGTTGGATCAGCGCATTCCCTTGAGTCACGATTCGCGATTCGCCAGCCGCTGCTCGATCGCGTCCAACCGCTCCAGCACGCGCTGCATCACGTCGCCGTCGGAGGGAACCGTCGGCAGCGCCACTGACCGGCTGGGCCAGAACGTCTTCAACAGCGCAAAGGCGAAGAGGACCACCAGCAGCGCCTGGGCCAGCAGGGTCTCCACGCTGGGGAAGATCCCCATGGCGTCCACGTGCGGCCACCCCGGCAGCACCGTGATCCCGACCACGCCGCCTTCCTGCAGCTCGCGGATCCCCTTCCCCATGAACACGAAGGCCATGTAGTAGAGCAGGACGCTGGTCACCGCGAAGAAGGGGCGCAGCGGAATCCGGACGCCGTACTTCCAGAAGAGCGTGAAGATCACGGCCAGAATCGCGCCGCCGGCGATGAGGCCGCCCAGGAGCGGCATCACCACCCCCGTGCCTTCGTGGAGGAGCGCCTGGTAGAAGAGCGCCGTCTCCGCGCCCTCGCGGTACACCGCCAGGAATGCCACCAGCGCCAGCGCCGTGCCGCCGCCATGCTGCAGCGCCGCGTCGACCTTCTCCTTGATGAACCGCTGCCACCTGGCCGCCTCGACCTTCGAGATCAGCCAGTAGCTCACCGAGAAGAGCACGGCGACCGCCACCAGCATCGTCGCCCCCTCGATCACCTCGCGCGTGGCCGGCAGCGCCCGCAGGACCGTGGCCATGACCACGGCCGTTACCGCGCTCGCGCCTAACGCCAGGCCGACGCCGATCCAGATGGACCGCAGCCGCTCCCGGTGCCCCGTCTTGATCAGGAAGGCGACCACGGCCCCGATCACCAGGATCGCCTCGAGTCCCTCGCGGAGAATGATCAGCAGCGACTGGAGGAACGCGGCCCACCCGCTGGCCGGGGGGCCGGCCAGATCCTTCACCGCCGGCAGCCCCTGCTCGATCGCGTTGCGTGACCGCTCGGCGTTCCGGAAGTCGCGCGCCGCCACCGCCCCCTTGAAGTCCGCGAAATGCCGCTCGAGCGTGGCCACCATCCCCGGACTCCGCGCCCGGGCCGGCGTCTCCAGCGGCTCGAACGCGATGTACGCGTCGAACGCGTGCTCATCCGCCTCCTCGAGCCGACCCGAACGGGCCATCGCGAGCGCCGCATCCAGGTGGCGCATGACCGAGCGCACCGTCGAGTCGGGATCCGCCGCCCCGGCGACCGCCGCCCCGGGCGCGTCCTGCAGCGAGAGCGTTCGTACCCACGCCACCAGTCCGC